>JACCSN010000073.1 GCA_013812985.1 Hyphomicrobiales bacterium
GCTTGGGCTCGTTTTCGAGTACGGGCCGGACGATGAGGCGGCGGTCGCCGCTCTTTGCGCCAAGCATGACATTCCTTTCAAGACGATCGGCGTCACGTCGGAGGAGCCCGTTGTATCTATTGCGCAGGGGGCGAATGAGATTTTCAGCGCGTCGATTGCAACTCTGCTTCGGCAATGGAGCGCCACCAGCGCCCGCCTCGAAGAGGAGCAGACCGATCGGGACTGCGCGCGCTCCGAGCTGACCGTCGTCAGCCGAGCCGAGACGCCGCGCTATCATCTGAGCTTCACGCCGGCCCCGACAGCGGCCGATCTCCTCGCGCGGCGTGACAAGCCGAAGGTGGCGGTGCTTCGCGAAGAGGGAACCAATGCGGATCGCGAAATGGCGGCCGCCTGCATTGCCGCGGGGCTGGAACCTTGGGATATCGCGATGAGCGATCTCCTCGCCGGCAAGGTCGCGCTGGAGGAGTTCCGCGGCGTCATGTTCTGCGGCGGGTTCTCTTTCATGGACGTCTTCGGCTCGGCAAAAGGCTGGGCGGCCGCCATCCGCTTCAACGACGGGCTCCGGCAGATGTTCGACGACTTTCACGAGCGGCCGGACACGCTGTCGCTCGGCGCCTGCAACGGCTGCCAGCTGATGGCGCTCCTGGGCTGGGCGACGCTGAACGGCGTCCCCGATACAAGTCAGCCGCGCTTCGTCCAGAATGCGTCGGGCCGCTTCGAATCGCGCTGGACCAGGGTCAAGGTGCTGCCGTCGCCTTCGGTGCACCTGGCAGGCATGGAGGGCTCAATCCTCGGAATCTGGAGCGAGCACGGGGAGGGGCGCCTCGTCCATCCCGATCCGCGCGAGGAAAAAACGATCACGCCGCTCGTTTTCGTCGACGCCGAGGGGAACGCCACAGGGACATATCCCTATAATCCGAACGGCTCGCCGGGCGGTCAATGCGCGCTCGCATCACCGGATGGGCGGCATCTCGCGCTGATGCCGCATCCGGAACGCTCTTTCCTTCCGTGGCAATGGGAATGGATGCCGCCCGCATGGAAGCGCTTCGGCGTTTCCCCCTGGCTGCGGCTTTCCAGAACATGCGGGCCTGGCTCGACGAGAACCGAATATGAGCGAGCAGCACACAGCTGGGGAAGGCTACGCCGCCGCCGGTGTGGACTATCGCAAGATCGAGCCCTTCAAGCGGCTGATGATCGGCGTGGCGAAGAGGACAGCCGCCTATCCTGAGCGCCGCGGCGTGAAGGTGGAGACGGGCGTGCTCCACTCGCATGGCGGCGTCTATGCTTATCAAGGTGAAGCGCCGCATCTCTGGTGCAAGACGATCGAAGGTCTCGGCAACAAGAACTGGATTGCCGAATGGATGTATCGGTACGGCGGTGAAGGGCGGAGCTATTATGAAGCGATGGGCTTCGACACCGCCATGATGGCGGTAAACGATTGCATTGCCCAGGGAGCGATGCCGGTCATCTTCGAGGACCTGATCGACGCCGATGACAGCGACTGGTTCCACGACGAAGTCCGCGCCGGCGATCTCGCGTCAGGCTTCCTTGCCGCCTGCGACGCTGCCGGCATGGCGCTGGTCGCCGGTGAATCCGCAGCGCTACGATATCTGTTGAGGCCGACGCCTCCGGTTGAAAGCGCGGCTGCGCTGAGTTGCGCCGTCACCGGCCTGATCGCTCCGAAGGCGCGGCTCGTGACCGGCGAAAAGCTTTGCCCCGGCGACCGCATTATCGGCATCGCCTCGTCAGGACTCCATGCCAACGGGGCCTCCCTTGCCATCAACATCGGACTCGCGCTCCCCGATCAGTTCTTGACCAAACTGCCGAGCGGCCGGACACTCGGCGAGGCGCTGCTCGTCCCGACCCTCTGCTACGTCGGCCTGATCGAGCTCCTGCTCGATGCGAGGGTCGAGATTCACGCGCTGCTGCCGGGCACCGGGAGCGGCGTCGCCAAGCTCGCATTCGATGATCGGCGCCACACCTACCGCGTCCATTCCTGGCCGGAGGTTCCGGAAATCTTCCAGTTCTTCCGCGAGACCGGTCTCTCAATCGAGGATTGCCTGACCACCTTCAACTGGGGGATCGGCTACTACATATTCGTGCCGGCCCATGAGGCCGAACGCACCGTCTCCCTGGCCCAGGAGGCGGGCTACGCGGCGCTCGAAGTGGGGGAGGTGGAAGCGGGCGAGCGCTCGGTGGTCTTCATGCCGGAGGCGCTCACCCTTCGTCCGCCCGGCTCCTGATCCTTGGATGAGCTGGATTGGCGTTCAGATCTCGACGACATTGAGCGCCCGCTCTTCAATCCGACCTCTAAGGTCCGCATAGATGCGAGGATTGCGCGCCGCGAGAAATTGCAGGGCGGCTTGCGCGGCATTGGAAGGTTCGAGGACCGTAAGCACGGGAACCGAGCTTGGCATCCTGAGAGATGACCAGACGTCCTCGGGGAAGCTCTTCACGTCCGCCGGGACAGTGATGACCGGCACCGTCGTGTTGGCGGCCAGGACAGGGCCGGCGCCATTGGAGCGCCCGATCAGCGCGATCACGACTGAATTGGGGATGGCCTGAACCACACTGGAAAGAAGTGAAACCGCCCGGATGGGCTCCTTGTGAGCCGAGCACACGATCTTGGCGATCTGAAATCCGGAGCTTGCCTCCAGTGCGGAAACGATCGGCGCCGTATTGTCCTTCTCCGAACCGGTCCAGATCACCACCTGCTGCTTCGGCAAGCGGAAGGAGCGCGTGATCTCCGCCACTTGGCGATAATTTTCGGTCACCACGTCGAGCGCGCCGCCTTCGCGGTAAACCTGCTTATCGATGTTGGCACCGTCGCGGAGCACACGCCAGGAATCGTTGTCGACGACATCAGCCAGTCGGAGCTGGCCGTCGGTGTCGATGCCAAACTCCACTTTGAAATCGACGAGCCGGCCGCCTGCGAGCTGCCAGGCCCTTTCCAGGACGAGAAATGCTTGCCTGGCGAGGCGCACCATTTCCGGGAAGAGCTGCGCCTCATCGGCCATCGAGAAGACCTCATCCGGGCGAAGCGTCAGGAAGGCTGCTTGTCCGTGGATGGGCTTGGAGGGATCGAACAGCTTTATCTCCGATCCCGCTACATAGGTCATGAATGGATCGTCACAGACGAGCCGATGATCTTTCCAGCTGCGGTTTTTGGTCTTCAGGTAGAGCTCGACCACAAGCTTCGGGAAGAGATGGCCCTTCACCATGTGCGGGTTTCGCTTCAGATAGGAGCCGTGCGCCTCGCGGCGCGCCACCACCTCGTAAGGCAGCATCGCGCATTTGGGCGCAAGCAGCGACATGGCGCTGAGCCGCCGCTCGAATGCGACGGGCAGATCGCAGTCCTTCAGAAGGCGAAGCGCATTGCACGCCGTCTCGTTGGCGAATGCGGCCTTGCCGGCGAGGATGTCGTGCTTGGCGCCGTCGCCGGCGGTGAGGTCGTCCTTCGCCACCAAGGCGACCAAGGACGGGTCGTTGCGGATCCCGAAGATCTTCTTGGTCTTTCCCTCATCGAGCTGCGTTCCGAGAGGATAATCAGCTGCGGTCCCGCTCGCGACGGACATATTCTCTCACCTTTCTGCAACGGACGCCGATGGACATGCGCGCCGGCTTCTCGATCCTGGCTCAGGTTCACAAGCCGGAATTTTCACACGGGGGCCTGGCCAAGCGAAATGGCGCTGGCCGGGCAAGCTCGTTCATTATCAGCCCTCGGGTGGGTCCGTAGGACGCAGGTATGCTCCGACGAGACGACACGGAGGCGCGCAAACCGCGTCATTGATGGGACGCACCCTCTCGGGCAGACGCCCTCCCACATTTTGACGACCACCTCACTTCGGCCTCGGTCTGCTGGTCATCGAGCAACAACTTCTCTCCTTTTTCCAGCATCCCGCAACTCTCGGGGAGCACAGCAGCCCGGGGCATCTGGGCCAAGTAGTCCAGAAGGCGCTGCCTTAAACGAGGGGTCATCGTTCACTCCGCGCACGCCACCATAGGCCGTGTCACCTCAACCCAGACCGCCTCGTCCGAGGCTTTCGCAGTCCCCAAACAGGCCATCCCCACAAGCGTCGCGATTGAAAGCCGGGTTTCTCTGCAAACGCCATGTCGGATCCAACATCCTCAGCACCTCACGATCAACCAACAAACGCGCCGTCTAACCGGGCGCGTTCTGTCCGCACAAGCCGCGGTGGACCGGCTCAGCTGTGGCATCGTATAGACGATATCCGCTGCACTATCTTCGGTCCTCCCAGTGGATGAAAATGCCCGAACCCAACCGATCAATCTTGTGGACCAAGGCGAGCTTGCTGCAGGCCTTGGGTCTGTCGGCGGAGGCATTCGAGCACATTCCTGAGCTCTCAATCGACCGAGTGACGAAAGGGCCGGGGCAGTGCCGGCCGAACTCTCTCTATCTCCGAATGGTCCGAACCAGCCGAAGAAAGTCGCGGGCTCTATCCAACGGCGCGTCTGCAGCCCTTGTCTCATTAGCCCCCGGCGGGAAAGAGGTCGCGGGTTGTACCGGAAGGATCCGGTTGGGAGCCGGACGTAGCAGGTGCCTTTGCGGACAGCCAAGGAAAGTGGGTCCGGTTTGATCACGCTCTCGAACGGGCACGCCTTCGAATACATGGTTTCGAGCGGCTCCCTCGCTTTCGACGGTCGTGGATGGCTGTGGGAGCATCCGCTCCGCTGGATCGGCGCGCTGCGCCCCGTGCTGTTCACCGTAGTTACCAAGTCGCTTACCCGTGGACCGCGGCGGGGAAACCTGCGATGGTCCCGCCCCTGGTCCTGCGCACGTCTGCTGCCGGGCGGCTCGATGGTGAATGCAGTCGGGCTGACCAATCCGGGGATCGAGTGGTGGTGCCGGAAGGTGGGTCCGAAGCTCGATCCCAAGATCCCGCTCGTCGTATCCATTCTCGGCGAGGCGCGTCAGCTCGGTGCGATGGCGGACATGCTCGACGGCTTCGACCTGGTCGGCATCGAAGTGAACGTGTCCTGCCCCAATATGGCGCATGGGCTGGGCGAGGCGGAGACTGTCGCAGCGGGCGTGCGCGCCGTCGCTGCAGCCTCGCATCATCCCATAATCTGCAAAGTGTCCGTCGTGCAGGATTATCTGGGGATCGCGGCCAGGTTGGAGGGCGTAGCCCAGGCTCTGTCGTTCAACAGCATTCCTTGGGAGGTGGCGTTTCCCGGTCGCGCATCTCCTCTCGCCGGCCTCGGCGGGGGCGGCGTCTCGGGGCGCGCCGCCCAGCCGCACAACTGGCGCGCCGTGGCCGAAGTCCGGGAGAGCGGGTGCACCATCCCCCTTATTGCCTCCAGCATTATGGCGTACGCGGACTTGGCCCGAGCCCGCGCCATTGGCGCGAATGCTGTAAGCTTTGGCTCGATACACATGCGAACGCCCTGGAAGCCGACCGCGATCGTCCGTCGGGACCTGGGCGCGTGATCACCATCCGCAGGCCTGATGATTTTCACGTCCATTTCCGGCGCGGCGACATTCTCCGCACCGTGGCGCCCTATACGGCCTCGCAGTTTGGTCGGGCTTTGGTCATGCCAAACACAGATCCGCCGATTCTCACTGGCGCGGACGCACAGGCCTACAGGGACGAGATCAGTGCGGCGACCGGGCCGGGCTTCGAGCCCCTCATGACCATCCAGATCACCGATGCGACACCCCCGCCGATGGTGCGGGAAGCGCGGGAAAGCGGGGTCGTGGCCGGGAAGGTTTATCCGAGAGGTGTCACGACCAACTCGCAGAACGGTGTGACGGACTTCCGGGCTCTCTATCCGGTATTCCGCGCAATGGAGCGGGTCGGGCTGATTCTGTCCATACACGGCCAGCATACGTCCGCCTTCATACTGGACCGAGAAAAGGCGTTCCTCGGCACGCTGCGGGAGCTGAGCGGACGCTTCCCTGGGCTTCGCATCGTCCTGGAGCATGTCTCCACTGAAGAGGCGGTGTGGGCAGTCGAAGAGCTGCCAGGCAACGTCGCCGCGACGATAACTGCGCATCACCTCCAGTTGACGCTCGACAACGTGCTGGCAGACGGGGGATTGCGGCCTCATCATTATTGCCAGCCCGTTGCCCAAAGGCCAGCGGACCGGACCGCCCTCCGCCGGGCGGCCGTCAGCGGAAATCCAAAATTCTTCTTCGGCTCTGATACGGCGCCGCATTTGCGGGAGCACAAGGAAAGTGCGTGCGGCTGCGCCGGCGTGTTCACGGCGCCGGTGATTCTGCCGGTCTTGATGGAGGTGGTGGGAATAAACGAGCGGTTCCTCGCCGAATTCGGCGCGCGCTTCTACAACCTGCCACTCAACGAGAGCACCGTGACACTTGTCCAGGAGCCGTGGACAGTCCCGGACGACATCGGCGGAATCGTGCCCTTCCGGGCCGGCGAGACGCTGACGTGGAAGGTGATGAGGTGACGTCGGCCTTCACCGCGATGCTCCGGGCCCGCTGGGCGGATGGGAAGTTTATCTGCATCGGGTTGGACAGCGACCCCGACCGACTTCCGCTCTCCTGCCGCTCCGTCGTCGATTTCAACACTGGAATCATCGAAGCGACTGCCCTTCTCGCCTGTGCTTTCAAGTTCAATATCGCATTCTATCCGGGGGCCATGGGGCGGCGGGCGCTAGCGGAAAGCTGCGGGGCGGTGCGGCGCGCCGCGCCGGGCGTCCCGATCATCCTTGATGCAAAGAGGGGCGATATCGGCAACAGCAACGGGGGCTACGTCGCGGAGGCGTTCGGGGAGTTCGACGCCGATGCCGTTACTGTCAGTCCCTATCTCGGCGGCGAGGCGCTGGAGCCTTTTCTGCGCATCAAGGAAAAGGGCATTTTCGTCCTGTGCCGGACCTCCAACCCCGGCGCGGCGGAGTTCCAGGACCGGCATGTCCTGGTCGGCGGCGGCGCTATGGCGCTCTACGAATACGTCGCGCTCCGGGTTTGCGAATGGAACCTCCACGGGAACTGCGCGGTCGTTGTGGGCGCGACGGCGCCGGAGCCGCTGAGGCGTGTGCGTGGCGTGGTCGGCAATATGCCGATCCTGGTGCCGGGAATCGGCGCTCAGGCCGGGAGCTTGGAAGCCGTGCTCGCCGCCGGCCTGACCGCGCACGGGGATGGCCTGCTCATCAATGCTTCCCGGTCGATCATCTTTGCGTCGGGCGGCGCGGATTTCGCGAACGCCGCGCGGAGCGAGGCGACGGAGCTCCACAAAACGGTCGCTGCATTCAGGAGAGCAGGATGGCCCTCTTCGAACGAGGAACCTTCACAAGTGCGGCGGGGCTGACGCTCCACTGGAAGATTGAGTGCGATTCGCTAAGTCCGGAAGACTGGGAGACGATTGCGTTCGCTTCTGCACCG
The DNA here is from genome assembly GCA_013812985.1 of Hyphomicrobiales bacterium. Next base: position 7,364 of record JACCSN010000073.1, read on the forward strand.
CATCTCGCGCCGTTCGGGGATGTAAAAGGGGTCCCTACTGGCGGCGAGCGCCTGGTTGCGCCGTTCCGTCCATACATCACCGAAGGACCCACATTGATCGTGGATGACGTCTGGACCACCGGAAAAAGCATGACGAACTTTGCCCGGGAGCATGGTATCGCCGACTGGCGAGGTTTCGTCGCTTTTGCGCGCGGACCGCTCCTGCCGGGAGTCATCTGCTTCATGCGGACCGAGTTTTAGATGCGTCACATCATCGAGTCCCAGCAGTTCGACCAAGCTTTCCTGAGCAGCCTCTTCAGGCTGGCGGATGAGGCGGAGACGACGCGGGGCGGCTGCCTCTCCGGCAGGATCATGGCGACCCTGTTCTACGAACCGAGCACGCGTACGCGGCTGTCCTTTGAATCGGCGATGCTGCGGTTGGGCGGCAACGTGATCACGACCGAGAATGCCCGGGAGTTCTCGTCGGCCATCAAGGGCGAGACGCTTGAGGACTCCATCCGCGTGATCAGCGCTTACGCGGATGTAGTCGTCCTGCGCCATTTCGAGGAGGGCGCGTCGAAGCGGGCGGCCGAGGTCTCCAGCGCTCCGGTGATCAACGCCGGCGACGGTCCCGGCCAGCACCCGACGCAAGCGCTCCTTGATCTCTACACGATCCGCCGCGAATTGGGCCGGACGGACCACCTCACGATCGCCTTTGTCGGCGACCTGAAGCACGGGAGAACCATCCGGTCCCTTGCTTATCTGCTCGGTAAGTCGAGAGGCGTTCAGATCCGTTTCGTCTCCCCCGCTGGACTGCGGGTCGGCCGCGATATCGCCGAATACCTGGAACGCCATCAAGTTGCGTATTCGGAAGGGAGCAGTCTGGAAGACGTGCTACCCGACATTGACGTGCTCTATGCAACCCGGATTCAGCAGGAACGCTTCGGGGATCCGTCTGAATACGAGCAGTGCAAGGGCTGCTACCAAATCAGCGCAGCGATTGTGGAGCGGATGAAGACCGAGGCGGTCGTCATGCACCCGCTGCCCCGCGTCGATGAGATCCTGCCCGACGTGGACGCATCACCGAGGGCAGCCTATTTCAGGCAGGCCCGCTACGGTCTGCTCGTCCGTATGGCGCTGCTTAAGGCCATCCTCCAGTGACGG
>JACCSN010000082.1 GCA_013812985.1 Hyphomicrobiales bacterium
CCGACGCGCGAGCGCGTGCTGATCCTGAACAAGGTCGATCTGGTGAAGCGCGACACTCTCCTGGCGCTGGCCGCGGCCGCGAACGAGGGCGCGCGCTTCTCGCGCACCTTCATGGTCTCCGCGCTGACCGGCGACGGGCTCCCCGCCCTCATGGATTATTTCGCCGGTGAGATGCCCGAGGGCCACTGGCTCTACCCGGAAGACCAGATGACCGACCTGCCGCTCCGCTGGCTCGCGGCGGAGATCACCCGCGAGAAGCTCATGGTCCGCCTGCACGAGGAGCTGCCCTACCATTCGACGGTCGAGACCGAGCAATGGACCGAGACGCCGAAGGGGGTCAGGATCGAGCAGACGATCTATGTGGAGCGCGAAAGCCAGCGGAAGATCGTGCTCGGCAAGGGCGGCGGCACGATCAAGGCGATCTCGACGGCGGCGCGCCTGGAGATCTCGGAGTTCCTGCAGCGCCCGGCGCACCTCTTCCTCTTCGTCAAGGTGCGCGAGAACTGGGCCGACGACCCGGAGCGCTACCGCGAGATGGGGATCGAGTTTCCGCGATAGGCGAGAACCCACGTAGCCTGGATGGAGCGGAGCGAAATCCGGGATATGCTCCATCAAGGTCCGCTACCGGCGCAACTTCCTCCCCGGCGGAACTTACTTCTTCACCGTCGCCCTCGCCGACCGCCGCCGCCAAACCCTCGTCGAGCACATCGGCGCCCTGCGCGATGCCTTCCGAACCACCCGCCGCGAGCGCCCCTTCACGATCGACGCAATCGTCATCCTGCCCGACCACCTCCACGCAATGCTCACCCTTCCGGAGGGCGACGCCGATTTCCCCGGCCGCTGGCGTCGGATCAAAAGCCTGTTCACCCGGCAAGTCGCCGCTCTGGACCCGCTGCTCGAGCCTAATGCAAAGGGCGAATACGCCTTGCGGCAGCGGCGGTTCTGGGAACACACCATCCGCGATGACGACGACTTCTCGCGCCATTTCGACTACATCCACTTCAACCCGGTGAAGCATTGCTTCGTGCCCCGCGTTTGCGATTGGCCCTATTCGTCGTTTCACGACTACGTCCGGCGCGGATGGCTGCCGGCGGATTGGGGCGGCGACGCCGATGCGCTTCGGTCGGGCTTTCGTGAGCCCATCAACTGACCCGGATTTCGCTCCGCTCCATCCGGGCTACGCTTTCTTCAATGGCCGGCGCACCTCTCCCTGTTCGTCAAGGTTCGCGAGAACTGGGCGGACGATCCCGAGTACTATCGGGAGATCGGGATGGAGTTTCCGCGGTGAGGGAGCCGAAGCCGTCGTAGCCCGGATGGAGCGAAGTGAAATCCGGGGTATGCTCCCTCCGGAAGGGTGATGATCGTGTGGAGATGATCAGGGAGGATTACGATCGCGTCGATCGTGAACGGACGTTCGCGTCGGGTGGTGCAAAAGGCGGTTCGCAACGAGGAGACGCGCTCGATCAATGCGCGTGAACGGCGGTCCTCAAGGGTGTCTGTGAAGAAGTAAGTTCCGCCTGGAAAGAGGTTTCGCCGGTATCGTACCAGGATAGAGCATACCCCGGATTGCGCTCCGCTCCATCCGAGCTACGGCTGCTGATCCGCGAGAGGAGACGCTATGAACAAGAGAGATACCGTCACCTTTGAATTGGACGCAGAGAATCCGGGGCCGTTGAGCCCGGAGCAGAAAGCGGAACTGTCGGCGCTTGCCGGTTTGCCGGACGATGAGATCGACACGTCCGACATTCCGCCGTTGTCCGATTCGTTTTGGAAAGGCGCGGAGAGAAACCCGTTCTATCGCCCGTGAAGAGCCAAGTCACGGTGCGCCTGGACGCAGATGTGAGCATGGCTCCGCTCCGCCGGCCGCGGCTATCGGACCAAACTCGGTGCCTGACACTAGTACCGTTGCACAGGGGTTTTGACCGGTTGAAGTTCGGTCATTTTAGGATTGGGAGGTTTTCCGGAGCAACGAGCAGTTCGATGCTGCGCGGGACACCGGGCTTTCGGCTGATGAGGCGGGCGCGTTCGAGGGTGAGCACCATCTGATGGACGGTTGGCGGGGTGACCTGGAAGTGGCGCTGCATGTCGGCTTCGGCGGGTGGGCGGCGGAAGATGCGTCCATAGGCGTAGATGAAGGCCAGATACTGCCCCTGTTTTTCGGTGAAGGGAGGAGCCGGCGAAGCCACGCGCGCCAAACAATTGATTCATCTGTTGATTCGTCTGGCCGCCTCGCGATCCGCGAGGAGGGGCCGATGAACATACGCTACCACGTCGAATTGAGCGAAGCGGAACGTTGTGAACTGACCGGGTTGTTGAACGGGGGCAAACGCCCCGTCCGCAAGCTAAAGCGGGCTCAGATCCTGCTCGCCGCCGATTCCGGCGTCAGCGATGAGACGATCGCCAGCAGTGTCGCGGTCGGCGGCTCGACCGTCTACCGGACCAAGCGGCGCTTCGTCGAAAGCGGGCTGGCGGCGGCGCTCAGTGAAGAGCCGCGCGCGGGCGCCGAGCGCAAGCTCACC
>JACCSN010000152.1 GCA_013812985.1 Hyphomicrobiales bacterium
CGACCACGCTCAGCCGGGCGAGACACCCCAAGCCTGATCCCAAAAAGCCGAAAGCATCCAAGCGTCGTCTTCAAACGGCTGCCTGATGTATTATTGCTCCGGCCCGCCGATGCATTTTTGCTCCGGCGTTGACAAAAACTCGGCGATGGCGAATTCCGTGTCACCTCATCGGTAGCGGCTGGCGCGCTCTCCGCAAACAGGGCCGCCATCGCGGCAGCCAAATGGGTCGATCTGCCCGTCCATCTGGAAGGCGGGCGCTCGGTCCTGATCGCATTCGAACTGCCGGACTCGGCGAGGATTGGCCTGCTTGGGATGCTGAGCCCCTTGGAAGGCTTGTAGAACACGGGCTGTCGGCCCCAGACGACTCCAGCCGTTGCCGTTATGTCCAGCACCGGCGACGCAAGCTAGGCCGCTTTGGACGCTTCTTTGACCTTGAATCCTTCTGAAGCCACAACGATCGGAATGCCCTGCCTGATAGCCTCTGCCGTTACCCGCTCGCCGATCTCGGATCGATTCACGTGAAGGGGGGGTGGAATCGGCAATCCGGTCGGCCAATCGGTCAGCCCATAGAAGGCTGGTTCGGCCCTTCGCCTGACGAACTGACCGGCCCCCACCAAGTGGTCCGATTGGAACGTTAGGGCCCGCACGGAAACAATCGAATCGAATGGTTCGGCCAGGACGCGGCGATTGGCCGAATGCCGGCGCGGAACTGAAGTAATTGTTTCCGTACGGACCCTTAGCCCTCATCCTGAGGTGCTCCGCGAAGCGGAGCCTCGAAGGACGAGGGCGTTTCCAGCGCGCTCTGGAATATCCTTCGAGACGCCGCTTCGCGGCTCCTCAGGATGAGGGGGTGGGTTTGGGACGGCCTCCCAGTCTGTTCAAAGCGGTATATTATCGTGCTTCTTCCACGGATTCGCCAATTCCTTGCGCCGCAGGAGCCGGAGGGCGCGCGCCACCCTTGAGCGGGTCGATCTCGGCAGGATCACATCGTCGATATAACCGCGCTCGGCCGCCACGAACGGGTTCAGGAACCGCGCCTCGTAAGCGGCCGCATGGGCAGCGAGTTTTTCGGGATCGCCGGCGTCCTTGCGATAGAGGATCTCCACCGCTCCCTTTGCCCCCATCACCGCGATCTGCGCCGTCGGCCAAGCATAGTTGATGTCGCCTCTGAGATGCTTCGACGCCATGACGTCATAGGCGCCGCCGAAGGCTTTTCGCGTGATCACCGTCACCTTCGGGACGGTCGCCTCGGCATAAGCAAAAAGCAGTTTCGCCCCGTGCTTGATGAGCCCGCCATATTCCTGCGCCGTGCCTGGAAGGAACCCCGGCACATCGACGAAGGTGACGATCGGAGTGGAAAAACAGTCGCAGAAGCGGACGAAGCGCGCCGCCTTCCTCGAGGCGTCGGAATCGAGCACGCCCGCCAGGACAAGCGGCTGGTTGGCGACGACGCCGACCGTGCGGCCCTCGATGCGGCCGAAGCCGGTCACGATGTTCCTGGCATGCAGCTCCTGGATCTCGAAGAAGGCGCCCTCGTCGAGCGTCTTCAGAATGAGTTCCTTGATGTCGTAGGGCTTGGTGGCGACATCCGGCACCAGCGTGTCCAGCGCCGGCTCCTCGCGGTCGGCCGGGTCGCTCGTCTCGATCTCCGGCACGGGCGACTGGTTAGAGAGCGGCAGGAAATCGAAAAATCGGCGCATCTCGAGGAGCGCCTGGACATCGTTGTCGAAGGCGCCGTCGGCGATCGAGGATTTCACCGTGTGCACCGAGGCGCCGCCCAGATCTTCCGGGGTGACCGTCTCGTTGGTGACCGTCTTCACGACATCCGGCCCGGTGACGAACATGTAGCTCGTCCCGCGCACCATGAAGATGAAGTCGGTCATCGCCGGCGAGTAGACGTCGCCGCCGGCGCACGGGCCCATGATTACGGAGATCTGCGGGATGACGCCGGAGGCCAGCACATTGCGCTGGAACACCTCCGCATAGCCGCCGAGCGCCGCCACCCCTTCCTGGATGCGCGCGCCGCCGGCGTCGTAGAGGCCGATGATCGGCGCCCGGTTGCGCAGCGCCATGTCCTGCACTTTCTGGATTTTTTCCGCATGCGCCTCGGAAAGTGACCCGCCGAACACGGTGAAATCCTTGGCGAACACAAAGAGCGGCCGGCCGTTGATCGTCCCCCAGCCGGTGACGACGCCGTCGCCCGCGATCTTCTGCTCCGCCATGCCGAATTCGGCCGCCCGGTGCTCGACGAACATGTCGAACTCCTCGAACGAGCCTTCGTCGAGGAGCACGGAAATCCGTTCGCGGGCGGTGAGCTTGCCGCGCTTGTGCTGCGCCGCGATCCGCGCCGCCCCGCCGCCCTGCCGCGCCTCCTCCCGCCGCCGTTCGAGCTCAATCAGGACATCGCGCATAGTGCTTTCCCATCTGCTCGGATCGCCAGGCTTTCGTCATCTGAGACCCAGGTGTCCTCAGTAGGCGAAGGACGGGATACGACGAAAGAGATTGGGGCGACCGATATAAGAGAAAGCTTTGCGGCGGCAGAATCTCAGACGCGGTTCTTGCAGGGGCGCGGCGCTTCCTTCTCCCCCTGCGGGAGAAGGTGGCTGCGGAGCAGCCGGATGAGGGGTGTCGCGTAGCGATCGAAGCCGCACGCTTTGGTTCGAAATGCTACATCAGGTCCTGAAAAGCCGCGCTCGCGACCCTCTCCCGACCTTCGACTGATGTCGAAGGCCACCCTCTCCCGCTTAAAGCGGGAGAGGGCGAGCACCGCCGCAGCTTTTCAGCACGCGGGTTCAACCAGCTTCCGAGCAGTGTCAAGCAATAGCCAGCGCCGCAGCCCGGAAATCCTCGAACCGGCGCCGCCGTCTTTCCGTGGCTTCCGCGTCAGCCCCCCATTGGCTGATTTGCCAATCTTCGTCGACATGCGCCGCGGCCCAGGCCCGCTCGATGCCGATCGCACCTGCTTGCAACCCCAGCGCGATCAGCGCCGAGCCGGTCAGCGTCGTCGCCAGGTGCAGACCGGCGAGGCGGAACGGGTCGTCATACCGTCCGAGCTCAGCCCCAACCGCTGCGATCGTGTTCCGCGGCTGGCCGACGTGCATCACGCCCTCGGCCAGCACGAAGCGGCCGCCGAAGCGCCCCTCCGCCCAGGCCAGGATCGGGTCCCAGAACTCGCTTTGCCGCGCCACAAGCGCTTCCGGCTCGCCCGCGCGGTAGCAGAGCAGGTCCGCCCCGGCATAGGCGACGATGTCGCCCCGCACCTCCTCCATGCGCTCCGCCACCCCGTCGATCGCCGTATTGGCCAGCCGCGTCACCGGCATCGTCGCTGGCTCAATCAGCTCACTCTGAGCATTCCATTCAGCCGCAACCGCCTCCCCTATGCGCGGGTCGGCGACGGCGAGCGGATGCCGGCCCGGCGTGTTGGCGCGCTTGCCATCGAGCCGGAGCGTGTAGCCGCCATCCTCCAGCCTAGCCTCGGCCTGCCGGTAAAATCGCTTCTGGAGCGCCGGCCCAGCCAAACGGCGAGCCGATTCCATCGGATCGATCGTATTTCCGTCGCCTTGAGACGCCATTCCCGACCTTGCATCCCGTTGGGTTCAGACTTGCCGTAAACTGGAAGCCGCGCTTAGGCCGCCGCCGCCCGCCGCTGTCCGGCCGAACTCCGGTTCACCAGATAGATCCCGGCGCCGACCAGAAGAAGTGCGGCAAGGAGATGCGGCGTCACGGGTTCGCCCAGCAGCGCCGCGCCAAAAGCGACGCCGAATAGCGGCGTCAGGAAGGTGAAGGAGGTCAACAGCGACGCCGGATATTTCCGCATCAGCGCGAACCAGGCCACATAGGTGATCGCCGCGACCCAGACCGCCTGGTAGAGAAAGGCGGGCATGACGGCGAAAGCGAGCCTCGGCTCCAAAGTCTCGCCGAGCGCCGGCGAGAGGACGAAGCCGAGCGCGGCGGAGACGCCGAGCTGGTAGAGCAGCGTCTTCTCCGCCGGCGCGCGCGCCAGCGCCGATCCCTTGACCATGACGATCGTGGCGCCCCAGAAGATCGCGGCGGCGAGGCAGAGCGCGTCGCCGACGAGAGCCTGCGACGACGGCAGCGACAGCCGATCGGAGAAGGCGAGCGCCATACCGAGGAACGCGCAGCCGAGACCCATGAGCTTGCGCCCGCTGAGCCGCTCGCCGAGGAAGAAGTGCCCGCCGACCGCCACCACGAAGGGCGCGAGGTAGAGGAACAGCACGCCGCGCCCGGCGCTGGTGATTTCAAGGCCCCAGAAGAGCAGCACGAACTCCACGGCGAACAGAATGCCGACGGCGATCCCTGGCCACAGCGTGCCATCGGACGAAAAGAGCGGTATTCGCCGCAGCGCGCACCAGACGCCGACGAGGATCGCCGCGACCAGCGAGCGGCCGCCCATTTGCAGGGCCGGCGGAATGCCCCAGAGCGCCACCTTGATGGCGACCTGGTTGAGCCCCCAGGACCCGCACAGCACGACCAGAGCGACGACGGCTCTCAGGTCGAGCGCGGCGCTCACCCGCCGAGCCGCTGCAACGCCTGGCGGAGCAGAGGCATCAGCTCGGCCTGTTCCACATCCCGCTCCGATTTGAGCTTGACGTGCCGCATCGATTTCCCCTCGCCTTCGATCAAGCCGCCGGGATCGTCGAGCGCGGCGCCGTTCTCGATCTGCAGATTGACGTAAGCCTGGTGGCGCATCAGCGCGAATTGGTTGCGCCCCCTGAACATGTAGCAGGGATTGCCCCACTTCACCGCCTCGCTCATGTCCGGATCAAGCGCGAGGATTAGAGACCGCGCCCTCCGGCCGACGGCTCGCGTCGGCTCGGGCCAGACGCCGATGAGCTCCTCGGCAGTCACGGCTGAAGCTCCGTCGCCGCCTCATCACCGCTACGCTCATCCAGACCCAGCACTGCCCAGCTCTGCTGCATATGCGGCGGCAGCGGCGCGCTCACGTCGAGGCTGCCGCCGTCGGGATGCGGGATGACGATGCGGCGGGCAAGAAGGTGCAGCTTGTTCTGCAAGCCGCCGGGCAGCTCCCAGTTCTCCACGTTGAAATACTTCGGGTCGCCGAGGATCGGATGCCCGATATGGGCCGCGTG
>JACCSN010000181.1 GCA_013812985.1 Hyphomicrobiales bacterium
GTCTCGGTCGGCTTTGCCCAGGACAGTGAATGGCGGCACGCCACCGGGCTCACCGGCGAGCCGAAATACCCGGCCGGCTTCCCGCATTTCGATTACGTGAACCCGGACGCGCCGAAGGGCGGGCTGGTGCGCTTCGGCACGCAGGGGGGGTTCGACACCTTCAACCCAATTCTTGACACGATGGGCAATGTCGCGCCCGGGCTCACCTATCTCTACGACACGCTGATGGCCCCGTCCTTCGACGAGCTGAACATCAGCGCCGAATACGGGCTCATCGCCGAGGCGGTGAGGTTCCCGGCGGATTTTTCCAGCGTCACCTTCCGGCTGCGCCCCGAGGCTCGCTGGCATGACGGGCAGCCGGTCACGGCCGAGGATGTGGTCTGGAGCTTCGAGCAGGCGGTCAAGCACAATCCCAACCAGCGTTTCTACTACAGCCATGTCGCCAAGGCCGAGATTACGGGCGAGCGCGAAGTCACCTTCACCTTCGACGCGCCGGGCAACCGAGAGCTGCCGCATATCATGGGGCAGCTCCAGATCCTGCCGAAGCATTGGTGGGAGGGCAAGGACGCCCAAGGTCGCCAGCGCGACATTTCAAGATCGACCCTTGAGCCACCGCTCGGCTCGGGCCCGTATCGCATCAAGTCCTTCGAGCCGAGCCGCACGGTGCTTTACGAGCGGGTTCCCGATTACTGGGCGAAGGACCTGAACGTAAATGTCGGCGTCTACAACCTCGATCAAATTCGCTTCGACGAATACCGTGACACCTCGGTTCTCCTGGAAGCCTTCAAGGGCGACCAATATGATTGGCGGACGGAGAACTCGGCAAAGAACTGGGCGACCGGCTACGACTTCCCCGCCCGCCAGCAAGGCAAGGTGATCATCGAGGAGTTTCCCGACAAAGCTTCGGGGGTCATGCAAGCATTCGTCCCGAACCTGCGGCGAGCGAAATTCGCCGATCCGCGCGTGCGCCTCGCGCTGAATTACGCCTGGGATTGGGAGGGCGTGAAGGATACGCTCTTCTTCGGCCAATATAAGCGCATCGGCAGCTATTTTGCCGGAACGGAGCTCGCATCATCTGGCCTTCCAGAGGGCCGCGAGCTGGAAATCCTGGACAGCGTGCGCGACAAGATTCCGCCGGACGTCTTCACCACGCCTTATGGCAATCCGGTGTCCGACACCCCGGAAGCCAGGCGCAATAACCTGCGCAAGGCGATCGAGCTCCTGACGGCGGCCGGCTACAAGCTGGAAGGGCGGCGTCTCGTGGACGGCAAGACCGGCGAGCCTTTCACGATCGAGATCCTGACGAGCGACCCGTCGCAGGAACGATATTTGCTGCCGTACCAGCAGGACCTTGCCAAGATCGGCATCACGTTGACGCTGCGCTCGGTGGACACCCCCCAGTTCATCGAACGCGTGCGCAAGCGCGACTTCGACATGATCGTCGGCGTGTGGGGCCAGTCGCTTTCGCCGGGAAATGAGCAGCGTGGTTATTGGGGCAGCCAATCGGCCGACGAGCAGAACTCTCGCAACTACGCTGGAATCAAGGATCCGGGCGTCGACGCGCTGATCGACCGGGTGGTGTACGCCAAGGACCGCGAGGAATTGGTCGCAGCGAGCAAGGCGCTGGACCGGGTGCTTTTGTGGAATCACTACATGGTACCGCAATTCTACTCCGACGTTTTCCGCACGGCGCGTTGGGACCGGTTCGGGAAGCCGGAGAACATTCCCGCTTATACGCCGGGCTTCCCGGATATCTGGTGGCTTGACCCGGGCAAGGCGCAGGCGGTTGCCTCCCAGTGAGCACGTCGGGCAGCCGGATGGCGAACGTGTTCCGAGTTGATCGCAGAACCGTCCTCGGGAGCAGCCTCGCTGGAGCAGCCGTAAGCCTGCTCCCGGCATGGCCGAGCTTCGCCCAAAATGCTGCCCGCACCTACGGCCTGTCCTATTTCGGCGACCTGAAATACGGGCCGGATTTTCAGCATTTCGATTACGCGAACCTCGACGCCCCCAAGGGCGGCCGCATCGTCACGCAAATCTGGGCCTGGGCCTACAATCAGAACCCCAACACCTTCAACACGCTGAACATCTACGTCCTGCAAGGCGACGGCGCGGCGGGGGTGCCGCTGACTTTCGCCACCTTGATGGCGGGCTCGGCGGATGAATCCGATAGCCTCTACCCTTATCTGGCGCGCGAGATCGAGACGCCGGAGGACCGCGGCTGGATCCGCTTCTTCCTCGACGACCGCGCCCGTTTCCATGACGGCGCGCCGGTCACCGCGGAGGACGCCGCCTTCTCCATCGAGACGCTGAAGCGCGACGGCCATCCCAACATCGCCACCGAGCTCGCCGCCGTCACCGAGGTTCTCGTCGAGAACCCGCTGACGCTCTTGGTGCGCTTCGCGCCGGGCACGCCGCGCAGCTTGGCCTTGACGGTCGCCGGGTCCATTCCCGTCTTCTCCAAGGCCTGGTGGGAGGGGCGCGACTTCAAGGCCGCGCTCAGCGAGGCGCCGCTCGGCTCCGGTCTCTACAAGGTCGGCAACCTCTCCTTCGGCCGGTGGATCGAATTCGAGCGCGTCGCCGATCATTGGGCGAAGGAGCTGCCGGCGATGCGCGGGCGCTACAACTTCGACGTGATCCGCTACGAATATTATCGGGACCGCACCGCCGCCTTCGAGGCGTTCAAGAAGGGCGAGATGAATGTGCGCCAGGAGTCCACCTCGCGGATCTGGGCGCGCGATTACAATTTTCCGGCGCTGACCCGTGGCGAGGTCCGCAAGGAAGAGCTGCCAGACGGCTCCCCGGCCGGCGGCCAGGGCTGGTATTTCAACACGCGCCGGCCGAAATTCGCCGATGTCCGCGTCCGCGAGGCGCTCGTCTCGGCTTTCGATTTCGAGTGGACGAACGCCAACATCATGTTCAACTCATATCGGCGCACGTCCTCGATCTTCGAGAACTCCATCCTCAAAGCCGAGGGACTGCCGAGCGAGGCGGAGCTCAAGCTCCTGGAACCGCATCGCGGCAAGCTCCCCGCCTCGGTCTTCGCCGAGCCATTCGTGCCGCCCGTATCTGACGGGACGGGGCGGGACCGGACGCTCATCCGGCGCGCCTCCGAGCTTCTCGCGGAAGCCGGCTGCACCCGCTCCGGCAGCCAGCTTCTCCTGCCCGACGGCTCGCCCTTCACGATCGAGTTCCTCGACGACGACGACGCGTTCGAGCCGCATCATAACGCTTACATCCGCAATCTCGGCCTGCTCGGCATCGCGGCTACCTACCGCGTCGTCGACCCCGCGCAATACCAGTCCCGCCTCGATGCATTCGACTTCGACATGCTGGTGTCGCGCTTCTCCATGTCGCTCTACCCGAGCGACGGCCTGCGGCAGTTCTTCGATTCCTCGCGCGCCGACCAGAACGGCTCGTATAATCTGGCCGGCATCAAGGACCCGGTGGTCGATGCGCTTCTGAGCGATGTCATCGGCGCCGGAACGCGGGAGGAGTTCGTCACCGCCTCCAAGGCGCTCGACCGGGTGCTGCGCG
>JACCSN010000197.1 GCA_013812985.1 Hyphomicrobiales bacterium
GGCCATCCAGGAGTCCGGTGCCACTACTCTCGCCGCCATAACTCAGGCGCTGAACAACCGCGGAATCCGCTCAGCACGAGGCGGACGATGGCACATCTCGGCAGTGCAGAACGTGCTCGCCCGGGCCAGAGTACGGCTCGACCATCTGTTCCAATCGGGCGGAACGCGCCAGATCCTTTGCGCCAAAACTTCCACCGCGCTCGCCGTCAATTGGGATCGACCAGCCATGATCACATTCCATCGCGACTCATCCGATCCCAGAACTTACAATCCGTGGCACACCCAACGGAATCCTGCTTAGCGCTCCGTTGACCCGGTCTTGATCAGGCCGCTTTTGTAATCACCGATTGCAGCGTTTCATCGCGATCCAGCATCGGAATCCCTCACAGGCAGGAACACGAAGTCTGACTCGCAAAGCCTGAGGATTACGGCTCGCGTATACAGCAAGCGGCTCAGTGGCGCCGGCCGTGACGGAGCCCGGCAATCGCTGCATCGACGGCGTCGCCGAGGCGCTCCACGATGGTGTTGATGGCCTCCGCGTCGACGATGAAGGGAGGCGCCAGGAGAACGTGGTCGCCGCGCACGCCGTCGATTGTGCCGCCCATGGGGTAAACCATGAGCCCGCGGGCCATTGCCTCGCGCTTGATTCGGGCGTGGAGCTTCGCTTCCGGAGCGAAGGGGGCTTTCGTCGAACGGTCTTCGACAAGCTCCACGCCCATGAAGAGCCCGCGCCCGCGCACGTCCCCGGCATGGGGGTGGTTGCCGAAGCGCTCGCGCAGGCGCTGAGCCAGCCGCGCGCCCATTGTTTTCACGTTGCCGAGTAGGCCGTCGCTCCGGATCACCTCTTGCACCGCGAGGCCGGCGGCGCAGGCCATCGGGTGGCCCATATAGGTATGGCCGTGCTGGAACAGGCCGGAGCCTGACGCGAAGGCCTCGAAGATATGCTCTCCGAGCAGCACGGCGCCGATCGGCTGATAGCCGCCGCCGAGCCCCTTGGCGACGGTCAGGAGGTCGGGCGCGATCCCGTCCTGTTCGCAAGCATGCAGCGTGCCCGTGCGGCCCATGCCGCACATGACTTCGTCGAGGATTAAGAGCACGCCGTAACGGTCGCAGATGGCGCGGATGCGCTTGAAATAATCCGTCACGGGCGGCACGGCCCCGGCGGTCGCGCCGACCACCGTTTCGGCGACAAAGGCCATCACTGTCTCGGGCCCGAGCTCGAGGAGCTTGTCCTCCAGCGCCTGCGCCGCGCGCGCCGCATACGCCTCGTCCGCTTCGCCCGGCCCCTGCATCCGGTAGGCGAAGCAGGGCTCGATGTGGTGCGTCTCGATAAGGAGCGGGCGGAACTGGGTGCGCCGCCACTCGTTGCCGCCGGCTGCGAGCGCGCCCAGCGTATTTCCGTGATAGCTCTGGCGCCGCGCGACGATGTTCCGCCGCTGAGGCTCGCCTTTCTCCACGAAATATTGCCGCGCCATTTTCAGCGCCGCCTCCACCGCCTCCGAGCCGCCGGTCACCAAATAGACATGCGTGAGGCCTTCGGGCGCATCCGCCACGAGGCGCTCGGCCAGGGCCTCGGCGGGCTCGGAGGTGAAGAAGCCGGTATGGGCGTAAGCGAGCCGGTCGAGCTGGGCGTGCAGCGCGGCGAGCACGTCCGGATGGCCGTGCCCGAGGCAGGAGACCGCGGCGCCTCCTGAGGCGTCGATGTAGGCGCGGCCGTCCCGGTCGATGAGCTCGATGCCGCGGCCGCCGACGGCAACCGGCATTTCCCCTTTGATCTGCCGATGCAGGATGCGTGTCATCCTCGTATCCCTTTCCGGACTGGGCGCGGCATGGCGTGGAAGTTATATAAGCGACCAAACGAGCAGATGGGTTATCGAAATGGAAGATCGACCGGGCGGCAGAAGGGCTGCGAGCGAGCGCCAGGTCGCGGTCGCAGTCGCGCCGAACGGCGCTCGGCGCACCAAGGCCGACCATCCGGCGCTGCCGATGACCCCGGCGGAACTTGCCGGGGCGGCTGCCGAATGTCTCGATACGGGCGCGGCGATGATTCACGTTCATGTTCGGCGCAGCGACGGCTTGCATGTGCTCGATGCGGACGCCTATCGTTCCGCACTCGCGGCAATCCGGGCCGCGGTCGGAGATCAGCTCGTGATGCAGATCACGACCGAGGCTCTGGGGCTCTATTCGCCGGATGAGCAGCTTGCCGTGGTCCGCGACGTAAAGCCGGAAGCCGTTTCGATCGCCCTGCGCGAGGTGGTTCCGGACAGCGCCGCGGAAGCGGCCTTCATCGATTTTCTCCACTGGGCCGCGCGCGAGGAGATCGTCCCGCAGGTCATTCTCTACACGCCGGGAGAGGCGGGGCGGCTCGCCGAGCTGGTGCGGCGCGGCGATCTTCCCTGGGAGGATGTGCCCGTGCTCTTTGTCCTCGGCCGCTATGCTGCGGGCCAGCTGTCGCAGCCGACGGACCTCCTGCCGTATTTGGCCGACCGGGCGCCGCGGTTCCGCGACTGGATGGTCTGCGCTTTCGGCCGGGACGAGACGGCCTGCGTGGTGGCCGCAGCGCTCTTGGGCGGGGACGTCCGCGTCGGGTTCGAGAACAATTTGTGGCTGCCGGACGGAAGCGTCGCTCCGTCGAATGTCGCATCCGTCGCGGCGACCGCGCAGGCGCTGCGGCGCTGCGGCCGCGCTTTGGCGAGCGCCGACGATCTTCGCCTGCGCTGGGGACGACTGATGCACTCGGGCCTGCGCGAGACCGATCTCGCTACCGGCCGGGCGTCCCCATTTCCGCCGATGCCGCAAACCGGTTAGTGT
>JACCSN010000199.1 GCA_013812985.1 Hyphomicrobiales bacterium
GTCGCGACCCCATCCTGAGGCAACCGGCCGCGACCTGTCCGACATTGCCGCCGATTGGGGCGTGGACCTCGCCCAAGCCGCCCGGCGGCTTGATCCGGCGGGCGCCATCTATTTCCAGATGGATGAGGCGGACGTGCGCCGCGTGCTGTCATTCCCGCTGACCATGATCGGCTCCGACGGCCTGCCCCATGATGACCACCCGCACCCCCGGCTCTGGGGCACGTTTCCGCGCGTGCTCGGCCGCTACGCACGCGAGCTCGGCCTGTTTCCGCTGGAGACGGCCATTCATAAGATGACCGGTATGCCGGCCGAGATGTTCAGGCTGGACGGCCGCGGACGCCTCGCGGCGGGCTGCTACGCTGACGTCGTCGTGTTCAATCCCGACACCGTGATCGACCGCGCGACTTACGAGGAGCCGAAGCAGTTTTCGGACGGTATCGAGAAGGTGTTTGTCAACGGGGTGCTCAGCTGGGAATCAGGAGCGAGGAGCGTCGCGCGTGCCGGCCGGCTCGTGGGCGGGAAGTCGCACTGAGCCCTCCAATAAAGGCCTATACGCGACCGCCTCGATCTCGACCTTGATGTCGATCACCAGCTTGGCTTCCAGCGTAGTGCGGGCGGGCGGGTTCTCCGGAAAATAGCTTGCATACACCTTGTTGAATTCCGCGAACTCCCTCACGTCGGTCAGGATCACCAGGCACTTCACCACGTCCGCCATGGATGCCCCGGCAAGCGCCAGGGCGGCCTTCATGTTCTCCAGCACCTGGCGCGTCTGCTCCTCGATGCCGCCGGCAACGACCTTGCCGTCCAGACCGGTCGGCACCTGCCCGGAAACGTAGACGAAGTCCCCTGCCCTTACCGCCGGCGACAGCGGAACGTGCGACTTGCCAAAATGCTCTTTGGTCATGGGTAAACTCCTCAGGGGAACTACTTGACGGCGCCGAGCGCCAGCCCGCGCACAAGGTAGCGCTGCAGCCAGGCGAACACGATTGCAACCGGGATCGTCGATACGAACGCGGCCGCCATCACGTGGTGCCATTCCACCGTGTAGCGGCCAGCGACGAGCGAAAAGATCTGGATGGGAAGCGTGTAGCTCTCCTGCCGCCGCAACATGGTGAGCGCGATGACGAACTCGTTCCACGAGTTGATGAAGGTGAAGATCGCCGTCACCACCATCGCCGGAATGGCGAGCGGCAAGAAAATCCGGACGAGTGTCTGGAAGCGGCTCGCTCCCTCGATCCACGCGGCCTCCTCGATGTCGCGCGGGATCGTCGCAAAATAGCTCTGCAGCATCCATACCGTGAACGCGATGTTGAATGCCGCGTAAATGATGACTACCGAATTTATGTTGTCGAGGAGCCCCAGGCTGACCACGAGCCTGAACAGGCCGAGCACCAGGACGATCGGCGACAGCATCTGGGAGACGAGCAGGAACGTGCGATAGGCGCCGCGGCCGGCAAAGCGATAGCGGCTCAGCGCATAGGCGCCGGGAATGGAAACGATCAGGGCCGCGATGGTCGCCACGCCCGAAACGTAGAGCGAGTTGAGCAGCGCCTGGCCGAAATTGGTCACGCTCCACATCTCGACGAAATTGGAGAAGCGCAGCTCGCTCGGCCACCAGGTCGGCCGCAGCACTTCAGTCGCCGGCTTCAGCGCGGTGATCAGCATGACCGCATAGGGAAACAGGATCGCGACCACGAGGGGCGAGAGCACCAGCCAGGAGATGATCGAGCGCTTCAGCTTGCTCATGCGCGCTCCTCGCGTGCCGCCAGTCGCACATAAAGGATCGTGAAGACGAGCAGGAGGGCGAACATGACGATGGACACCGCCGAGGCCTCGCCAAGCTTTCCCCAGCGAAAGGCGAGCTTGTAGAGGTAGGTGACGAGGATGTCGGTGGAGTTCGCCGGCCCACCCTGCGTCATCGCCCAGATGATCGGGAAGGAGTTGAACACGTAGATCGTGTTCAACACGATCGCGATGTTGATGAACGGCTTCATCAGCGGGAAGGTGATGAACCGGAACTGGTCGACCGGACTCGCGCCCTCGATCGCGGCCGCCTCGTAAAGATCCTCGCTGATGGACGAAAGCCCGCCGAGGAAGATCGTCACCGTGAAGGGTACCGTCGCCAGGATCCCGATCAGGATCTGCATGGGAAAGGCGGTGGAGGCGTTCGCCAGCCACTGGATGTTCGTATCGATGATCCCGGTGCCGCGGAGAGCGGAGTTCAGCATGCCGCTTTCGCCGGAGAGCGCCCAACGCCAGACGATCGCGGTCATGGTGAGCGACACCGCCCAGGGCAGCATGACGATCACGCGCGCCAGGCCACGCCCATAAAAATCCTGGTTCAGGATCAGCGCCACCGGGGCGGAAATCAGGAGAGCGCCGCCCACGACCCCAAGGGTCCAGATCAGCGTGCGCCAGGCAGAGGCGACGAAGTCCGGATCCTGCAGCAGGGCCTGGAAATTGGCCGCGCCAACGAAATCGCGAAGCTGACCGAACCTGTTCACCTCATGGGTGGCGATCTGCACCAGCTCCTTCAGAGGCCACAGGATGATGAAGGCCGCCAGAAGGAAGCTGGGAAGGATCAGGAGATAGGGACTGGCGAGCCGTGTGAGGCGCATGGCGTTACAGGCGCTGGCTCCCCCTGCCGTGTGGCTGTCATCCTCGGGCAAGCGCAGCTTGACCCGAAGACCCAGGGATGCAGCGCACGGTTAGGCCTGGACACTCGGGTCAAGCCGGTCAAGCCCGAGTGTGCCAGGTGACAGGGGCGCTCTGCGTGAGGGTGTTACTGCTTCACGATGGCGTCGGCGCGCGCCGCCGCACCTTTCAGCGTCTGTTCGACTTCGCCCTGTCCGAGGTAGATGTTCTGGATCGCCGAGGACGTCAGGTCGGCGACCTCTTCCCACCCCGGAATCACCGGCGCGAACCTGGCGTTCGGCAGAAGGTCGGTGAAGACCTTCAGGTCGGGATCGTTGGCGAAGTGCGGGTCTGCCGCTTCCGCCTTGGTGACGGGCAGGAAGCCTTCGTTCTTGGTGAACTCGATCCTCTGTTCCGGCTGGAACAGGAAATCGAGGAATTTCCAGGCCTCTTCCTTGTTCTGGGAATTCTGGAACATGATGATGGAGTCGGTGACGCCGTAGGTGCCGCGATCGCCGCCCGGACCGGCCGGGATCGGCGCGACGCCGTATTTCAGGTCAGGCGCCTCCTCCTTGATCTGGCTGGCGAGGAAGGGGGCCGTGATCATCATCCCGATCTTGCCCTGCTTGAAGAGGTTCTGCACGTCCTCGCGGTTGAGCGAGGTGACGCCCGGCTCGGTCAGCCCCTCATCGATCAGGCTCTTGTAGAGCTTGGCCGCGTCGATGGCGGCCTGGCTGTCCAGCCCCGAGCTACCGTCCGCTTCGATGATGTCGCCACCATGGGACCACATCGCGTAGTAGAAGTAGACGTCCGTCTCGATCTCCTTGCCTTGCAGGCCGAACCCGTAGACCTCGCCGCCCACCGCCTTGATCTTCGCGGCGGCCGTCTTCAGTTCTTCCCAGGTCTCCGGCGGAGCGGTGATGCCGGCTTTCTCGAACAGGTCCTTGTTGTAGTACATGGCGCGCGCCGAAGCGGCGATCGGCAGCCCGTAGGTGTTCCCCTCCATCACCGACGGGCTCATGAAGGTCTCGATGAAGCGGCCCTTAAACTCGTCGTTCATGTAGGAGTCGAGCGGTTCGGCGATCCCTTCCTTGACGAAATCGATCAGCCAGCGCGTGCCGATGATCGCAATGTCGGCGTTGGCATTGCCGGAAATGTCGGTCGTGAGCTTCTGCTGCAGTACCTCCCACGGCACCACTTCGATCTGGATGTCGGTGTCGGGATTCTGCGCCTCGAATGCGGATGCCGCCTTCTCGAAATATGGACCGGTCTTTGCGCTATATTCCGCAACCGTGACCCGGACCGTTGCCGCCGAGGCAAGCGCCGTCGAGGCCAACAACGCCGCTCCGACGAGCAGCCCTCTCGATGAAAACGCCTTGAACATGAACGCTCCCTTTCGCGAGCCTGCCCGGTCGGCAGGTACTGATTTTTGCGTTGGACAGGGTTGCAGCATGGTCCGCACCCGTCTCTGCCTTACATAAAGCCCGTGAGAACGGGAAAGCAAGCGGGCCTCCTTCGTTGCATTGGGCCGCCCCGGCGCACTAGCTTGCCCGGCTGGAATGCTCGCGAAAAACCCCAGCATGATCGATCTGTCCGGCCACCATGTCCTCCTAACCGGCGCCGGCGGCGGCATTGGCCGGGCGCTGGTTTCCGCCTCTCTCACGGCGGGTGCGCGAGTAAGCGCGTTCGACCGCACGGACGAGCTCACCGACCATCTGGATGTGGGCTACCGAGCTTCCTTCGACTTGCGTGACGCAAATGCCGCGAGCCGCCGCGTCGAGGAGCTTTGCCAAGCGGCCGGCGTCCCCGACATCCTCATCAACAACGCCGGCTTCACGCGCGGCGAAACGCTGCCCGATGTGGATAAGGCAGTCTGGGACGCCGAGCTGGACATGAACCTGACTGGAACGTTCAACGTGACGGACCCGGTTTTGCGGCGAATGCGCGAACGCCGCTCGGGCGCAATCGTGTTCATCGCCTCGGTCAACGCGCTGCTCCACGTCGGCAATCCCGCCTATTCCGCCGCGAAAGCAGGCATGCTCGCCTATTGCCGCGCAATCGCCGTGGAGGACGGGGCGAACGGCATCCGCGCCAACGCCATCTGCCCGGGTTCGGTCAAGACGAATGCTTGGCAGCATCGTCTGGAGCGCGACCCGGGCATCATGGATGCGACCACCCGGTTCTACCCGCTGGGACGGCTCGTCGAGCCGCGCGAGGTGGCCGACGCCGCGCTGTTCCTCGCCTCCCCCCTCGCCTCCGGCATTACCGGGGTGGCGCTGCCAGTCGACGCCGGATTGACGGCAGGCAGCCTGCCCTTCATCCGTGACATCATCGAAAGGGGGATGTGAGCCTGTGTCCAGCGTCAAGCTCGTGAACGTCACCAAGCGATTCGGCAGCCACCCCGTCGTGCGTGGCGTCGATCTCGATGTCGCGGATGGGGAGTTCGTGGTCCTTGTCGGCCCATCCGGCTGTGGCAAGTCTACCCTGCTCAGGATGATCGCCGGTCTCGAGGAGATCACGAGCGGCGAGCTGTGGATCGGTGACAGGCTGGCCAACAGCCTCTCGCCCCAGCAGCGCAACATCTCCATGGTGTTCCAGAGCTACGCCCTGTTCCCCCACATGACGGCGCGCCAGAATATCGGCTTTGGCCCAAAAATCCGTCACGAGCCGGCGGCGGAAATTCCGGGCAAGGTCGAACGCGCGGCGTCCATCCTGAACCTGGTTGACTATCTCGACCGGCTGCCGCGTCAGCTCTCCGGCGGTCAGCGGCAGCGGGTGGCCATGGGGCGCTCGATTGTGCGCGATCCCCACGTCTTCCTGTTCGACGAGCCGCTCTCCAACCTGGACGCCAAGCTGCGCGTGCAGATGCGCACGGAAATTAAGGCGCTGCATGGGAAGCTGAGGTCCACGATCGTCTACGTCACCCACGATCAGATCGAGGCGATGACGATGGCGGACCGCATCGTCGTCATGCATGCGGGGCTCGTCGAGCAGGTCGGCGGACCGCTCGATCTCTATGATCGTCCCGCGAACCGTTTCGTCGCCGGCTTCCTGGGCTCGCCCGCCTTGAGCTTCTTCGAGTGAACCCTCGACAGGAGCGGGGGCGGCGCCGCCGTGCTCACGCCCGCAGGCGTCCGCATTCCGGCACCCACGACCGATGCGCCCCTCGGCGCCGCCGTGGAACTCGGCATCCGCCCGGAAGACTTCCGCATCGCTGCCGGCGAATCCGGCATCCCTTTCCTGGTCGACACGGTGGAGCCGACCGGCTCGGAAATCCACCTCCATGGGAC
>JACCSN010000201.1 GCA_013812985.1 Hyphomicrobiales bacterium
GTACGCGCCGATGCCAGGTAGAAGCGATGCGTCGGCCTGTCGCGCAGCGCCTCCGCCATGCCGGCGCCGATGGAGGCCTGCATGGGGAACACTTCGGGATAGAAGGCGGAATGGATGGCTGCGGCCCTCGGCTAAACCCGGCGACAGCCATAACGGGCTCGGCGGCACGTGTGGGAGAACTGCGCTTTGCGCCCCTTCAGGTTGTTCGGCCGGGTCGGCGATCGTCCCGCAAGCGGGAATAACGGCTTGGAAATTCAAAGAGCAGAGCTGAGACGGCCCCGACCTCCACGCCGAAGAGAGTGGATCACCCCGCCTGCAGCTCCGCCCGCAGGGCGGCCATGCGCTGGGCGATGACGGCGCTTTTCCGGATGACGTCGATCTCGGCGACCTTGGCGGCGGCTTTGCCGTCGGGGCGGGTGAAGGAGGCGCCGCCGGCGCCGGACATGGCGCGGTCGAATGCTTTCTCGGCGCGCTCGACCTTGCGCTCGACGTTCCGGCCGGGTTGGGACGGGCCGTCGCCGCCGAGCGCCGCTTCGCGCTGGGCGATCTGGAACGCCGTCAGCGCCTCTTCCATCTCCGCCTTGCGGGTGGCGAGCGCGGCGACGCATTCCTCCAGCCGGGCGGCTTCATCCGCCGCCGCCGCCTGCACCGCGTCCAGACGATCCGCCTGCGCTTCGAAATCGAGCTGGCGCGACAAGGCCGCTTCGGTGAGATCGTCGCGGCCGGCCTCCATCGCGAAGCGCGCCTTGTCGACGAGCGCGGTCGTGCCGTCGCGCAGCATGCGCTGCTGCCGCACGGCCTGGAGCCGGCGCGCGGTCGCGGCCTCCTGCTCGGCGCGGACCTCGTCGAGGGCGCGGTCCACCTCGCGGACCGCTTCGCTCATCACGGTCGCGCCGCCGGCGCGTTCCATGGTGTCGACGGCCTCCTCGATCGTCGCCGACAGGATACGCCGCACACGCAGGTAGATCGGTTCCGCCATTTGTTTAACCCTAATGAAGCTTGAGCATGTCTCGCCCGTTCCTCGCGCATCAAGCACCGCCGGAATTAAAAGCAGGTAAAAGCAACCTCCGACGGGGCGGACCGTCCAGTGGACGCGTGGACGTCCGACTCGGGACGGGCGCTTTCAATCTTTGTCAACACTGGCGGCCTATGCCCGATGACGGATAAACCTCGCGAGCTTCAACATGTTCCTGACCTTGTCCGTGCTGGTGGGCGCCGTTGCTCTTGTCGCTCTTGTCGGGGTCATCGGTTTGCTGACATACAATCGATTGATGGCGCTCGACCAGCGCTGCGACACCGCATTCGCCGATGTCGATGTGCAACTGAAGCACCGCCACAATCTGATCCCCGGACTGGTGGAGACGGTGCGCGGGTTTGCCGGGCATGAGCGCGGCGTCCTGGAGGAAGTGACGCGCGCCCGGGCCGGCGCGCTGCGGGCCAGCGGCCCGGACATGCGCCTCGACGCCGAGACCCAGCTCGGCCAGAGCATCAACACCGTCTTGAGCGTCGTTGAAAAGTATCCCGAGCTGCAGGCGTCCAGCCATTTCCGCGAGCTGCGGATGGAGCTGACCGACGCCGAGAACCGGATCACGGCGGCGCGGCGCTTCTACAATCTGGCCGTGGACGAATACAACGCCACGCTGCGGCAGTTTCCCGGCAACAGGATCGGCGGCGCCGTCCGGCTCGGCCGCCGCAAGCCCTTCGACATCGGCATCGAGCGCGTGCTCCTCGACGAGCCGGTCGCCATCCGGTTCTGAACTGCCACGAAGACGCCGTTGAGGAAGGCCACCCATGCTTCGCGTTCACGGCTTTTACGGGCATGTCAGGCGCAACGACGCGCTGTCGATCCTGATGTTCGCGGGCTTTCTCCTCGCGTTTCAACTGATCGCCGCGATCACGCTCTTGCTCCCGCTCGCGATCTTCGATCCGGACCATGCGCCGGTCGTCG
The DNA here is from genome assembly GCA_013812985.1 of Hyphomicrobiales bacterium. Next base: position 1,949 of record JACCSN010000201.1, read on the forward strand.
CCTTCGGCGGCTACGTCCGGCGTTACGTGCCCTGGGTCTTCGCGCTCGGCGGCGTGCTGTTCCTCGTCCAGTTCTTCCTGCATGTCCGTTCGGTCCGGTCCTCCGCCGACTTCGACTATGTCGAGCGGCGGACCCACCCGCGCCTCGTGAACATCGTGGAGACGCAGGCGATCGCCGCCGGCCTGCCGCTGCCGAAGGTCGGCTTGATCGACACCCCGGCCTTGAACGCCTTCGCCTGCGGGATCAGCCGATCCTCGGCGGTGCTGGTGCCGACGCGAGGGCTCGTCGAAGCGCTGGACGACGACGAGCTCGCCGCGGTGGTCGCGCACGAGATCGCGCATATCCGCAACGGCGACATCCGGCTGATCGCCGCCGCCAATGTGATGCTGGGCAATCTGCTCCTGCTGCAAACCCAAAACCCGCTCAGGATCGTCAACTGGCGCCAGATCCTTCTGATCGTTCTGATGCCGCCGTTTCTGGTGCTGTTCCTCGGGGCCGGACTCCTCAGCAAATTGGCGTTCGTTCTGGCCCGGGTCTCGCGCCTGGTGATCTCCTCCTCGCGGGAATTCGTCGCCGACGCCGAAGCCGTGCGGATGACGCACAATCCCCACGCGCTCATCACCGCCCTTCTTGCCATCGACGGCTGCAGCACGCTTCCAGGCCTCGACCCTCAGGCCGACGCCATGATGATCGACGGCCCGGCCCGAGGCGCCTTCGCCACGCACCCGACGATCGCCGAGCGCGTCGCCGTGCTGACGCGGCTCTCCGGCGAGGCCCTTCTCGCCCCGGCTCCGCGCAAGGACACGCGGACGTTTGCACACCAAAGCACCGGACAGGACAGCTTCGGCCGCCGGAACGCCAGACCGGCGGAGGCGGTCGGCGCCCCCGGCCTCCGCCTCGCCGCACGCGTCAGCGAAGGCGCTGAGACCAACCTCTTCGGGCTCACCCCCGCGATGAGCAAGATGGTGTTCGGCGGCGTCGCGGTGGTTTTCGTGGTGGCCAACGGGGGGGTCGACGGCCTGAAGGGGCTGGCGTCGCTCTACAACCCCGCCACCCTAAGGGAGCTTGTCGCAGCCCCCCTCTCCGGCGGCAGCTTCATCGGCGCCGTTGACGGCCAGGCGATCGCCGCCGCCGATCCGGAAGCCGCGCGCTGCTTCGCCACCGACCGCTATTCCGTCGGCGATCGCGGCCTCTACGCGCTTGACGGTTCGCCCATAGCCAATGGCGCCCACGCCCCCTCGGAGATCTCCATGGACCGCTATCTCGGCTACAAGCGGGATGCGGTGGCGCGGGTAGCCGCCGCGCAAGGCGACGCACTCGGTCCGGCGCTCCGCGCTTACGTCGAGACCCGCGAACTCATGCTGACCGTCACCCATCGCTTCTTCGGCGAGCCGGGCTTGCGCGCCCTGCAGGAATCCTATGCGAGCCCGGGCGACGTCGCGGTGCTGGAACTCCTGGCCGCGCGCTTCGATGCCGGCGACCCGGCGCTGAGGGCCGAACCGGCGACCGCCGCGAAGATCCGCTTCCTCGTCAGCTCCCCCGCGGACTTCGTACCCTGTCAGGCCCGGCGACAAGTGGGGTAAATCTCTGCGCCGGCTCTTAGGCGCCACCGGGTAAGCGCCGAAGGTCCGCTAATCACGCCGATGGTTGGCATGGCCCTGATCCAGCCGGCATCTCACGCCTGCAACACCAGCCGCAGCAGATAAGCGACGGCTCCGACCGCGATCACGCCCGCCGCCCACAGCGCCGCGAACCACAGGAGCCGCTTGACGCCCGAGGTCAATGGTAGCCCCTCAATGGTAGCCGCTCTCCGCCGTCACCTTGCCGCGGAACAGCCAGTAGACGTAGGCGGTGTAGGCGAGGATCATCGGGATGAGGATCGCGGCGCCGACCAGGAGGAACAGCTGCGTGGAGGGCGGGGCGGCGGCTTCCCAGATGGTCACGTCGGGGGGCACCATTAGCGGCCACATCGAGATGCCAAGCCCGGTATAGGACAGGAAGAACAGGCCGAGGGCGCACAGGAAGGGCATCAGGTCCTCCCGGCGGTCCAGCGCCCGCCTGAAGCGCCAGGCGAGCAGGACGACCAGGAGCGGCACCGGGGCGGCGAACAGGATGGCCGGGAAGTTGAACCAGCGCTCGCGGAA
>JACCSN010000203.1 GCA_013812985.1 Hyphomicrobiales bacterium
TCGGAGACGGCGTTTGCGTGCGAGTCAAAACCTTCATATTCGGCGAGCACGCGGGCATGGCGCGCCAGCTCCGGATAGCCGGCCGACGTCACATAGCCGATCGATGAGCGCTTCATGAAATCGGTCACCGAGAGCGGCCCGAAGGAGCGCGCCCAGCCGCCGGTGGGCAGGACGCAATTCGGCCCGAGCACGAAATTGCCGAGCGTGATCGGCGTATGGGGCCCAAGCAGCACCTCGGCCGCCTCGGTGATGTGGCCGAGATGGCGGAACGGCTCGGCGGACAGGATCTCCAGGTGCTCGGGCGCGTAGTCGTTGACGAAGCGGTAGGCTTCCGCGATCGACGGCGCGAGCACGATCCCGCCGCGCGGGCCGGACAGCACGGCGCGCGAGAAATCCGCCCGCTGCTTTGACATTCGCCCCCAGTAGCCGGGCAGCGCAGCCATGGCCTCTTCGGCGACCTTGCGGCTGGTGGTGACCAGATAAGCGGAGGAGTCGGGACCATGCTCGGCTTCGATCAGGAGGTCGAGCGCCGCCATCCGTCCGTCGGCGGTCTCGTCGGCGAGCACGATCGCTTCGGACGGGCCGGCCGGAGTGCCGGTATCGATCACGCCGGCGAGCAGGCGCTTCGCCGCCACGACGAAAGGGCTGCCCGGCCCCATGATCTTCACCGCCTTCCGCACCGTCTTCGTGCCGTAAGCGGCCGCCGCCACGGCCTGGGCGCCGCCGCACTTGTAGACCGTGTTGACGCCGGCCAGTCGCGCCGCGACCAGAGTGGCGGCGTCGGCCGAGCCGTCGCCGGTGGGCGGCGTCAAGATGGCGATCTCCCGCACGCCGGCGACGACCGCCGGCACCGATGTCATCATCGTAACGGACGGGAAGGCGCCTTTGCCGCGCGGCACGTAGAGCGCCACCGAGGCGATGGGATGCCAGCGGTCGCCAGCGAAAGCGCCCGGCCGCACCTCCTTCAGCCACATCGGCTCGGGGCGCTGCTCCTCGTGGAACGTCCGGATGTTCGCGATGGCGAACTGGATCGCCTCTATCACCCTCGGATCGACCGCATCGAAGGCGGCGTCGAACTCCGCTTCCGTGGCGGCGATCGAGCCCGGCGGCACATCGGCCTTGTCCAGCTCGCGAGCGAAGCGGGACAGCGCCGCGTCGCCATCGTTGCGCACCGCCTCGATGATAGGCCGCACAGTGTCGAAGAACGCCGAAAGCTCCGTCTCGGCGCGCCGCATGAGCCCAGATCTTGCCGCATCCGACATTCCGGGAAGCTCGTGAAATTTGCAGCTCTGGGACATCGTCGCCCACTCATTTCGATTTCAGGAAGATGTCGAGCCCGACGAGTCGGTCGAGAAGCGCGATGGCGAGCCCCGCCGCCGCGATGAATACGACCGAGATAGCGGCGAGATCCGGCGTGATGATGGAGCGGATCGAATTGTAGATCTGGACGGGAAGCGTGACAATGCGCGCATCGACCAGGAGCAGGCTGACGAGGAATTCGTTCAGCGCCAGGATGAACATCAGGAGCGAGCCGGTGATCACTCCGGGCATCACCGCCGGCAACGTGACCAGGAAGAATGTCTGCACCGGCGGCGCGCCGCAGCTTGCCGCGGCGTACTCCAGGTCGGGGTCGAGCGCGTTGACGCTCCCCGTGACCGCCCAGATCATGAACGGCAGGTTGATCGCGCAGCAGGCGATCCCCACCGGCCAGAGCTGCCCGATCAGCCCCGCCTTCCCGAAAACCAGCATGAGGCCGATGCCGGACCCGATCAGCGGGATGGTGAAAGGGAGGAGGAGGTAAATCTGGATCGTCCGCCCGAAGCGGATGCGATAGCGGGCGAGCGCAATGCCAGCCAGCGTGCCGACAGGCACGGCCACTGCCGTGCAGATCGCCGCCACATAGAGCGAGCGCAGGAAGGCTTGCCGCAGGTCCGACGCGCCGGCGACCGCCGCATACCATCTGAGCGACAGGCCCTGCGGCGGGAAGGCGATCATGTTGCCCGCGGTGAAGGAGGCGCCGAGCACGACCAAAGTCGGCGCTGAGAGCGTCGCGACCGAAAAGAGCACCGCGCTCCAGAGTAACAACGCCTTGCCGCGCGACGACGTCATGGCCTCCCCGCGCGGCTCAAGCCCAGCGTCCCGGCGCCGAACAGCGCGAAGACGATCCCGACCGCCGCCGAGCCAATCGCGACGAGGAGCAGAGCCAAGGCGGCGCCGAGCCCGGTATCGGAGGTGCGGAAGAACTGGTCGTAGATCGCGTTGGCGATGAAATCGTTGCTGCCGCCGCCGAGGATGGCGGGAATGGCGAAATCGGTCAGCGACAGCGTGAAGACGAC
>JACCSN010000242.1 GCA_013812985.1 Hyphomicrobiales bacterium
AGGCCACCACCACATCGAAGCGGTCGGGATTGAGGACGAAGTGCGCGGCCAGGATGTCGATATGGTATTTGTCCCAGCGCACGTCCGGATATGCGCTCCCCATCGCCTCCACACGCTCATCCCAGTAAGGCATCGAGATGGAGATGCCGTTCGACTTCGTCGCCGAGGTCAAGTGCTTCTTCTCGCGGCTTTGGGCGAGGTCGAAGGCAAACTTCAGGATGCGGTCGACGCCGATGCGGGTCATCACCGTCTCCTGCAGGACGACCTCCCGCTCGGTGCCCTCGAAGATGCGGCCGCCAATCGAGGAATACTCGCCCTCGGTGTTCTCGCGCACGACGTAAAAATCGATGTCGCCAGGTGCGCGGCCGGCGAGCGGCGACGGGACTCCCGGCATGAGGCGGACGGGCCGCAAGTTTACATATTGGTCGAATTCGCGGCGGAACTGGAGGAGCGAGCCCCAGAGCGAGATATGATCGGGGATCTTTGCCGGCCAGCCAACGGCCCCGAAGAAGATCGCGTCATGACCGCCGATCAGCTCCTTCCAGTCTTCCGGCATCATGCGCCCGTGCCGGGCGTAATAGTCATAGGAGGCGAAGTCGAATTGATCGAAGCGCAGGTCGAGGGCAAATTTCGACGCTGCAGCTTCCAACACCCGCAGGCCTTCCGGCACGACCTCCTTGCCGATCCCGTCACCAGGAATGACCGCGATGCGGTAGGCTTTGGATTGGCTCGACATCGACGACCTGCTCTTTCGCGCGTGTCGGACAAACGGGGCGGCCGTCGCGACCGCCCCGGCATCGGCAGCCCAATCCTGCTATTGAGCGACCACACCGGCCTCTTCGATGATCGGACGCCAGAATTCGATCTGGCTCGCGAGCTTCTCGCGATGCGCCTCCGAGGTGGCCTGGTCCTGCGGCGCCGGGGTGGTGCCGAGGTCGCCGAAGCGGGCCGCAAGGGTCTCGTCCTTTAGGGCGGTCTGCAAAGCTTCGGTCAGCCGCTTGACGATGGCCGCGTCCGTGCCTTTCGGAACATAGAGAGCGTGCCATACGCCGATCTGCAGCCTCTCAAGGCCAGCCTCGGCGGTGGTCGGAAGATCGGGCAGCGCGGCGATCCGTTCGGGCGTCGTCACGGCATAGGCCTTGACCTCGCCCGCCTTGATCGGACCCAAGGTGTTGGTGGTCTGGTCGCAGGTGAGGTCGATGTGCCCGCCGAGCAGATCCGTCATGATCGGGCCGTTGCCTTGATAGGGAACGGTCGTGAGGTCGACGCCGATGGCGTCCTTGAACACCAATCCGCAAAGATTGGACGCGGCGCCGACGCCGGCGTCGGCGAGCGTCACGGTATCCTTGTTGGCTTTGACATAGTCGACGAGCTCCATCAGCGTGTTGGGCTCAAGATCCTTGCGCGCGATGATGGTCATGGGCGCGTCCGTCACCAGACCGATCATCTCGAAGCTTTCCAGAGGCCTGTAGGGCAGATCTTTGTAGAGCGACGGGGCCGTCGACATGCCGATGTGGTGGATGAGCATCGTATAGCCGTCGGCCGCCGCATTGGCCACCTCGCCCGCCCCGAGCGTTCCGCCGGCGCCGGTAACGTTCTGGACGACGATCTCTTGCCCGAGCTCCTTGGACATCGCCTCCGCCGTCAGTCGGGCGACGGTATCGGTCGCGCCCCCGGCTGAGAACGGCACGACCATCGTGATGGGCTTTTCGGGATAGGTCTGCGCCGCTGCAATTCCGGCGAGCGCCAGGAAGCCGCCGAACGCGGCTGGCAGAATGCGGGTAGTCCAGGTCTTCGACATCAAAGCTTCCTCCTGAGTTGGTCTTAGCCGGCAGGGAAGAAGATATCGCCCTGCCTGGCGCCGTTCAGTCGGACGGACGATAACCTCGACCTCGCGCCATAGCCAATGCGCGAATCGGATGGTTCTATGCGCATCGGACATGGCGATGGAACTCTCCTGGCTTGAGGACTTTCTCGCTCTCGTCGAGAGCGGCAATTTCTCCCGCGCCGCCGAGCGGCGGAACATGACGCAGCCGGCGTTCAGCCGACGCATTCGCGCCCTGGAGGACTGGGTGGGCGCGCCGCTGTTCGATCGGGAGACGCACCGCATCGAGCTGACGGTGTCGGGCGAGCAGTTCCGTCCGGTCGCCGAAGACATTGTGCGCCGCCTGTCGACCGGCCGCGAGGCCGCGCGCGAGGCGGGGAGCTCCGCCGCCGCGTCGCTGAAGTTCGCGTCCACCCATGCGCTTTCGCTGACGTTCTTCCCGGCCTTTTTGCGCAAGCTGGAGGCCGATACGGCTCCGGGGCCCGTGAGGCTCATCGCCGACAGCATGGTCGCCTGCGAGCGGATCATGCTGCAAGGGCAGGTGCAGTTCCTCCTGTGCCACCATCATCCGGCGGCATGGAACCGGCTTGATCCGCACGAATTCCATTCGCTCCATCTCGGCCACGACACGCTGCTTCCGGTGACCGCGCGCAGCGATTCGGGCGAAGCCCGGTTCGTCCTGCCCGGCGAGGAAGGGGCCGCCGTGCCTTATCTCGCTTACAGCGAAGAATCCGGCATAGGCCGGATCGTGGCGGCGGTGCGCGGCCTGGACGGTCCGCGGGCATGGCTCGATCCGGTCTTCACCTCGCATGTCGCGACCGTTCTGAAGTCGATGGCGACCGGCGGACGGGGAATTGCCTGGCTGCCGCTCAGCCTGCTGAACGAGGAGTTGGGCCCGGACGGCTCGCTTGTGCGGGCCGGTGACGAGAGCTGGGACATCGGCATGGAGATCCGGCTTTTCCGGCCACGGTCGCGCCAAAGCGACGCCGCGGAAGCTTTCTGGGCACATCTGACCAAGTACGGTCAGTTCGTCTGAGTCACCTGGCTGGGTTCGACGAAATAGACGAGGAGAGCGGCTCGGACCAGCCGAACTGCTCGACGACGGCTCGCCGGAACTCCGGTCGCATATCGTTTCGGTGACGAGGCCGTCCTCAAGGCCAAGCGCGCCACGTCTTCAACAGCCTGCTGGCCGAGCGTCACCGGCGCGCCGGATCCCGCGAGTACGGTCATTTGCGCGTCCTGCATTGACGCTGCCGGAGGGCTTAGGCAATCATCCGGGATTGAGCGGCAGCAATCAGAACCCAACGGCGGATCCGCTCCCTGTCAGATACGGCGGCTCGGCGCGGCGCCAGGCCGACGAGGGCGGAAAAAAGGGGTCCGCCGTTCAAACTCTCCAAGGAGGAAGCTCATGAAAAGACGTAGTTTCATCGCAGCGGCGGCAGCCGCTCTTGTCGCCGGGACGATTGGTCTCGCGGGCCAGGCGCAGGCCGTCTATCCGGAGCGGCCGCTGACGCTGATCGTGCCTTGGGGCGCGGGCGGCGGCACGGACGCGACCGCGCGCATCGTCGCCTCGCTTCTGGAGAAGGAGCTCGGGCAGCCGATCAATGTCGTGAACCGCACCGGCGGCTCGGGCGTGGTCGGCCACTCGGCCATCGCCGAGGCGGATCCCGACGGCTACACGCTGGGCATCGCCACCGTGGAGATTGGCATGATGCACTGGCAAGGCCTGACCGAGCTCACCTCGGAGAACTACACGCCGCTCGCTCTGGTCAATGAAGACCCGGCCGCGGTGACGGTGCGCGCCGACGCCGAATGGGCGGACCTTTCCGCGCTGATCGAGGACATCAAGGCCAACCCCGGAAAGTTCAAGGCCTCCGGCACCGGACAGGGCGGTATCTGGCATCTCGCCATAGCCGGGCTTCTCTCGGAGCTCGGAATCGATCCGACCGCCGTGCCTTGGGTGCCGAGCGAAGGGGCGGCGCCCGGATTGCAGGATCTGGTAGCCGGCGGCGTCGACATGGCGCCCGTTTCAATCCCCGAAGCGCGCTCGCTTCTGGATGCGGGACGCGTGAAGTCCCTGGCGGTCATGTCGAGCGAACGCAATGCGGCCTTCCCGAACGTGCCGACCACGCAGGAGACCGTGGGGGTCGCCTGGAACATCGGCGCCTGGCGCGGAATCGTCGGCCCCAGCGGGCTCCCGGACGAGGTCACGAGCGTCCTCGTTCCCGCCCTGGAACGGGTCTACGACAGCGCCGAGTACAAGGAGTTCATGTCTGGACGCGGGTTCGGCATGCGCTGGGCGGCCGGCGACGAATTCGCTGGCTTCATGAAGGCAAGCGACGCGGATCTCGGCAATGTCATGAAGAAAGTCGGGCTCGCCAAGTAGTCCGACGGTTCCGCGAGCGGCCTCCGGCGACCGGTGCTCGCTGGCAAGCGGGGCGCCGGCGCGGCGGGCATCGTCCCGCCGCGACGAATTCTCGCCAGACACGGATTAAGGTGCAGGCCTTGAGCGCTCCGTTCGAAACGCCATGCGCCTGAACGATGCGATCGTGGGCGCCGCTTTGCTCATATTCGGGGCGGCGCTGGCGTTCTGGTCGCAGAGCTTTCCAGCTATTCCGGGCCAGCAATATGGCGCGGCTGTCTTCCCGACGCTGGTCGCGGCGGGCTTCGCGGTCTGCGGGCTGCTGATGATCGCGTCGGGCCTGCGCCAAGGCGGGCCGGCTATCGCCTGGGCTGACTGGGCGCATGAGGGCCACGGCTTGCGCAACGTCGCCATCACGGTCGCGGCGATCCTGTTCTACATCCTCGCGTCGGACACGCTCGGCTTTATCCTCACCATGGCGCCGATCCTGCTCGTCATGTTTCGCCTTCTCGGCGTCGGCTGGTTCCCGTCCATCGGGCTCGCCATTCTCGTCACCCTCGCCGTGCAGTATGTTTTCGGCAGCTTCCTTTACGTGCCCCTTCCCTGGGGCGTGCTCACGCCGATCCGGTGGTGGTGAATCGATGAGCCCGATCCAGCAGGCCATCGAACTTGTCTTTCAATGGGACGTCCTGGTGACGATCCTGGGCGCGTCGATCTTCGGTCTGTTCGTCGGCGCGATCCCGGGCTTGACCGCGACGATGGCGATCGCGCTCCTTGTTCCGGTAACCTTTTTCATGGATCCGGTGCCCGCCGTCGGTGCGATGGTCGCGTGCTCGGCCATGGCCATATTCGCCGGCGACATCCCGGCGACGCTCTTGCGCATGCCCGGCACGCCGTCATCGGCCGCCTATACGGACGAAGCCTACGCCATGACGCTGAAGGGAGAGGCGGAGCTTGCGCTGGGCGCCAACCTGCTGTTCTCGGCGTTGGGCGGCCTTTTCGGCACGGCCGTCCTGATCCTCGCCGCGCCTTACCTCGCCGAGGTCGCGCTGAAATTCTCCTCGTTCGAATATTTCTGGATGGCGTTGCTCGGCCTGACCTGCGCCGCCTTCATCGGCTCAGCCTCGCGCGTGAAGGGGGCGGTCAGCCTGCTCATCGGGCTCTTCGTCGCGACGATCGGCCTGAACAATCCCGCGGCCGTGCCGCGTTTCACCTTCGGCAGCATCGACATGCTCGGCGGGATCGATTTCATCGCGGCGATGATCGGGCTTTTCGCCGTCTCGGAGGTGCTGCGCAGCGTCGCCACCGGAGTCAAGAGCCTGCCGGTGGCGCAGGCGAGCATCGGCAACCTGTTCACCGGCTGGGGCCGGCTGGTGGTGACCTATTGGCGCCAGCAGGTTCGCGGCAACGTGCTCGGCGTTGTCATCGGGGCGTTGCCCGGCGCCGGCGCCGACATCGCCGCCTGGGTCGCCTACGCCGTCAGCAAGCGCCTGTCGCGCAACCCGGAAAAATACGGCACCGGCCACATCGAGGGGATCATCGAGTCCACCTCCGCCAACAATTCCGCGCTGGGCG
>JACCSN010000291.1 GCA_013812985.1 Hyphomicrobiales bacterium
GATCCGGAACCTGCTCTGGGGGGAGGACCAAAATGCCATTGTCGTCGGCGAGGATGATGTCGCCGGGAGAGACGGCGACGCCACCACACTGGACGACCGTGTTGATCTCCCCAAACTGAGCGAGCGAACGGGTGGTGATGGGGGAAATGCCGCGGCTGAAGACGAGGTACTCCATCGCCTCGATCTCAACGACATCCGTTGCCGGTCCATCAACGATCGTGGCCGCGAGGCCACGCACCTTTGCCGCGAGGGAGGTCATCTCCCCCCAACAGGCGTGCTTCGTGTCCCCCGTGCGGTCGATGACGAGGACATCACCAGGCTGGGCCAGATCGATCGCGTAGTGGACGACGGTGCTATCGATCGCCATCGTTCGCACCGTTACCGCTGGCCCACAGAGGGTGAAGTGGCGGCAACCCATTGGGCGGAGGGCGGTGTCCATGAACCCGAAGGCGAGGAGGTGACCAATCGTTGCCGGAGGAATCTGACGCAGGCGGTCAAGCAGTTCGGAAGGGAGCGTCGTGGGGACACGGTCATTAACCACGATCACGATTGTTCAGCTCCTTTGTCGGTCTGGCACCATCTTCGGCGGCGGCGAGATCTCTGTCAGACGCGAAGGCGGGGGTCAAGCACGTCACGCAGACCGTCGCCAGCCATATTGACGGCAAGGACGGTCAAGGCAATGGCGAACCCTGGCATGGTTGAAATCCACCATTGACTGCTCAGCGTCTGACGACCGTCCGCCAGCATTGCGCCCCATTCAGGCCGAGGTGGTTGGGCACCCAAGCCAAGAAAGGAGAGACCGGCAGCAGCAAGAATCGCACTGCCGACGGAGAGCGTGGCGAGTACGACAATTGGACCGACCACGTTCGGCAAAATGTGCCGAATGAGGATCATCAGATCGCGCACGCCGGAGACCCGGGCCGCATCGACATAGAGATTCTCCCGAGCCGATAAGACAGAGCCGCGTACCAGGCGTGTGTAGCGAGGAATCTCGCTCACACCGACCGCGATCATCACGTTTTGGAGGCTGGGGCCAAGAATGGTGACAACCACCAACGCGAGCAGAATACCAGGAAAGGCCAGCATGATGTCGATCAAGCGCATCACCGTCGCGTCAAGCAGCTTGCCGTAGTAGCCCGCCAGAAGTCCTAGAGCGAGGCCGACAACGGCAGCAATCGCGACCGCGATCAGGCCGACCGGCAGCGAGATTCGAGCGCCATAGACAACCCGCGTAAAGATGTCGCGCCCAAACTGATCGGTCCCTAACCAGTGTTCGGCACTCGGCGGCTGATTCCGGTCAGGTGGATTGATCTTGACCGGATCGTAGTCGGTGAGGAGCGGCGCCAGCAACGCCGCCAGGGCAACGACGGCGAGTAAGGTGAACCCGATCACCGCACCCCAGTGGTGACCGAGCCGGCGCAACGTTTCCCAGCGGCGATCCGACAGAGCAGCGGAGTCCGCTTCAAGCGTCAATCGTTGCGCTGGCGATGCCGGCTGTCCCACGTTGGCGCCTCTTAACCGTACTTAATACGCGGGTCAAGCCACGCGTACGACAGGTCAACGATGAGGTTGACGAGTACGTAACCAACGGCCGCGACGAGAATCGTGCCTTGGACCAGCGGATAGTCCCGGCGCAGGATGGCCTCGACGGCGAGGCGGCCGAGACCCTGCCGGGCGAAGACGGTTTCGACAATGACCGCGCCCGCGAGGAGGGCACCGAATTGGAGGCCGACAATAGTCACCACCGGGATCAGGGCGTTTCGTAACGCATGGCGAAGAATCACCACCCGCTCACCCAGTCCTTTGGCCCGCGCGGTCGTGACGTAGTCCTGTCGAAGCACTTCCAGCATCGTGGAGCGAATCAGCCGTGCCACCACTCCAGAGGCGACGAGTCCCAGCGTCGCGGCGGGTAGGATCAACGACGACATCCCTCCGCTGCCGGTGCTGGGAAGAATGGCGAGGCGAAGCGCGAAGATCTGGATCAGCACAAAGCCGAGCCAAAAACTCGGCATCGCCAACCCAGCCAACGAGAGCAGCATGGTGGCGCTATCGATCCAGGTGTTGCGGTGGAGCGTGGCGACGATGCCCAAGACACCGCCGAGAAGTATCGCGAACCCTAAGCCGACGACCGTCAATTGAAGCGTGTTGGGCAAAACCTCGGTGATCGAATCACGAACCGGACGATTCGTCTGAACCGAGCGTCCCAAGTCGCCGCGCAGGGCGTCGGTCGCGTAGTTGATGTATTGGACCGGCAGTGGGTCGTTCAGCCCAAGTTCTTCGCGCAGATTCTGGTACGCCTGATCGGAGAGGTCGCCAGAAGCGGTCCCACCACCCATGTCACCCAGAAGCATCCTGGCTGGATCGCCAGGAATCAGGTGCAAGATCAAAAAGGTGAGCAGGGAAACACCGATCAAAACCGGGATGGTCAAGAGCAGGCGAGTCCGCGCGTAGGAGAGCACGGTCAATCCTCCACGAGCCAGCAGAGTGGCTCGCCGCCCCAAGCGCCATCGCGGGCATCGCCCACGCGGCGACACGGAGCGGCGTTAGCGAACGCGCGGCTGTCGCTGACCAGAATCAGATTGAGCGGCAACGCGGCAGGAGGTTGTTGCCGTCGAGGCCGGTTAGCGCGGCTCAAACGTGGTCCGCTACCCCTGTTGCCGCCAGACATCATAGAACCAGACTCCACCAAGCGGCTGGAAGTGGATTCCCTTGAGGTCCGCGGTAGCGCCCCAGAGGACGACCTCCTCCCAGAGCGGAATCGTGATCGCTTGGTCCATGATGTATTGCTGGATTGCGACGTATTGCTGCTCGCGGGACGCGGGATCGAGCTCGGCCGTCGCCGCATCGAGCATCGCATCAAGCTCCGGGTCGACTTTCATGGTCCGATTGAAATTGGTGCCAGGAATATTGCGCGAGTGATAAAGCGTGCTCAATACGACAGGATCAGTGTGGGAGAAGTAGATGCGAGCAATGTTGTGGTCGCCGGCGAGGAAGGCCGCCGCCATTGCCGCGTATTCGACCTGCTGCAGATTGACTTCCATGCCAGCTTCGAGCAGATAGGCCTGGACGAGCTCTCCCGCTTGTCCCTGAACGCCGGAAAAGGTCAGGTATTCAAGATGCAGACGCTGGCCATTCTTCTCACGGATACCGTCACCGCCACGCGCCCAACCAGCCTCATCGAGGAGCGTCGCCGCCTGATCGGGATCGTAGGGATACATCTCCTCGACCGCGGGGTTGTAGGCAAAGGTGGGTGATGAGAGGGGACCCTGGGCGGCTTTGCGCGTGCCGTACCAGAGTGTGTCGATAATCGTCTCCATATCGAGCGCGTAGAGGATCGCCTGCCGCACGGGGAGCTCATCGGTCGGTGCCTTCGCCGCGTTGAGCGGTAACACCTGGGGTGAGCCCGGAACCTCGGGCAGCATTATTTGGAAGTTGCTGTCCGCCTGCATCGCCTCGATCTCTTGGGGGAGAACCGCATCGATGATGTCGGACTCACCATTCTGGAGCGTCCCCATCAACGTGGTGGGCTCCAGTATGAAGCGAACGACCACCTCATCGAGGTAGGCGGGACCTTCATGTTGGTAGGCGGCGATTGGCCAGTTGTAGGTCGGATTGCGCACCATGGTCAACGAATCTTGCTGCTTCCATTCCTTGAAGATGAAGGGGCCGGTGCCAACCGGGTTGAACCCGAAATCGGCACCAAATTTGGCAGCCGCCGTCGGAGAGACTGGGGAGAGGACGCTGTGAGCGAGATTATTCAGGAATGGGGCGTACGGCTCGCGAAAGACGACATTGATTGTGGACGGGTCAACGACGTCGGTCCGCTCGTAGGGACCGAGATAGCCGATCGCGGTCAACGACTTCAGCGCCGGGTCAAGAATGCTATCGAACGTATATTTGACCGCCTCACCGTCAAACGGCGTGCCGTCGTGGAACGTCACCCCCTGGCGAAGCTTGAAGGTATAGGTTAGACCATCCGGCGTCATGCTCCACTCGGTGGCGAGACCGGGCAGGAACTGATTGGCTTCCTGGTCGTAGACGAGCAGCGGATCGAAGATGTTGTAGAAGAGCCGCCAGGCGTGGGTTGCGCCAGAGACACGCGGGTCCATCGTTGGCGGTTCGCTGCTATAGCCAAGGGTCGCGCGGCCGCCTGGCGTCGGTGTGTCCTGCGCACGTGCGCTCGAAGCGGCACTCAGCCGGCGCACGCCCGGTCGCCGTGTGGCAGCCGTCGCGGTCGCGGACAGAAGTTGGCTGATGGCCGTCAGCGATAACCCCAAGCCGACGCCGCGTTGGACCAGTTCTCGGCGCGAATACCGCCCCTTCGCCGCGTCCGCGACCAACGTTTGGGCCGCCCAAATCTGCTTCGAGGCCATCTCGCTTCTCCTTACAACCGTCACCGCCCCAGACCGTGCCAAACGATTCTTGAATGGCAGAGGACGCCGGCACCCTATCACTAGAGCATGCCAGGGTCAATAGACCACCAACGCTCTCCGAGAGCGACGTTCTGAGGCGCCGCTCGCCAGGCTGATCGGACCGTCATTGGCGGCGCCGCTCACCCCATGCATTGCGATTTGCTGTCAAGTTGGATCAATGGGTGTCGCCGTGTGCCTGAGCACGAAACGTGGATACGCGAAAGGAGGCCACGACCCCGCCTGAAGGAGATGCTGAGAAGGCATCTCCTTGAATGAACCGTTCAGCTGTTGGCTTGTCGGCGAGGGAGAAACGAGGGAGCGACGATGACCGAGGATCGAGACGACGAGACACGGGATGAAGGTCAGTCAGCAGATCAGAGCGAGCGCGTACCGGTACCAGTGAGCAACGACGAGGTCGTGATGGTGCGTGAACT
>JACCSN010000305.1 GCA_013812985.1 Hyphomicrobiales bacterium
TGATGCATGAGGGCCGGATCGTGCAGGCTGCCCCGGCGACCGAAGTTTACGGCCGGCCGGCGACGCGTTTCGTCGGCTCGTTCATCGGCAACCCGCCGATGAATTTTTTGCCCGCCGGCCGGGAGAATGGGAGCGCTGTCGTGGCCGGCTTTCGACTTCCCGGACCCAATGGCAACACGGATGGCCTGCAATTCGGCATCCGCCCGGAAGATGTGCAGCCGGCCGCGGAGGGCCTTAACGGCTCCGTCCGCGTGGTCGAGCCGCTCGGGCCGCATCAGCTGGTGACGCTCGACGTAGGCGGCCACCTGTTCCGCGCCGTGCTCGACAACGAGCTGTCCGTCGAGCCCGGCCAGAAGATGACGCTCGCCCCGCGGCCCGACCGCGTCCGCTGGTTCGATTCCGGCTCGGGCCGGGCGATCCATTGAACCGGGCTTCGAGATGATTGAATCGCGAACCCCTCTACTTTGTCTTCCCGGAGGCGCGAAGCGCAGTCCGGGATCCATAGACGCCGGCGTAGGTGCGTCGGATCACAACGCTGAACTCTCCGATGCCGGCGTGCATGGGTCCCGGTCCTGCCGCCGGCGCGGCAAACCGGGATGACAACCGGAGATGTGCACGGGACTTTCATTCTGAGGAACCGATGAAGCAATTCGACCGGGAAGCGGCCTTCGAGCAGGCCGCGGCCATCCTCGAGGAGAACGATCGCGGCGGCTACACGGTGCCGACGCACGGGCTCTATCCGTTCCAGTGGAACTGGGATTCCTGCCTGACGGCGCTCGGTCTCCGCCATTTCGACGAGAGCCGCGCCTGGACGGAGATCGAGACGCTGCTGTCGCATCAATGGCCGGACGGGATGGTCCCGCATATCGTCTTCCACGAGCCGGACGAGGGCTATTTTCCGGGCCCCGACGTCTGGCGGACCGGGCGGCCGACGCCGACCTCCGGCATCACCCAGCCGCCGGTGCTTGGCTTCGTGCTGAAACGCCTGTTCGATGAGGCCCGGGATCGCAAGCTGGCGGACGAGAAGGCGAAAGCGCTCCTTCCTAAGGCGGCGGCCTGGCATCGCTGGTTCTACCAGGCGCGCGACCCCGAAGGGACGGGGCTCGTCGCCATCATCCATCCCTGGGAATCCGGGCGCGACAATTCGATCGATTGGGACGAGGCGTTGGCTCGCGTGCCAACGGAAGGCGTCGAGCCTTACCGGCGCCGCGACACCGAGCATGTCGACGCCGCGCAGCGGCCGCATAAGGCCGAGTACGACCGCTATCTGTGGCTAGTCCAAAAATTCCGCTCGCTCGGCTGGGACAATTCCAAGCTGCACGACGCTTCACCGTTCCGGGTGGTCGATCCCGGCTTCAACGCCATCCTGATCCGCTCCGGGCTGGACCTCGCCGCTCTTGCCGAAATCTTGGGCGAAACCGGGCTGGCCGAGGAAGCGCGAGGCCAGGCGAGCCGGGCGCGGGCAGCGTTCGAGAAGCTCTGGAATCCGGCGCTCCGACACTACGTCTGTTACGACCGCGCCGGCGGCGTGCTGGTCGACAGCGTGTCGGTCGGTGGGCTGCTGCCAGTCTTCGCCGGGCTTGGCGACAAGGAGCAACAAAGCGCGATCGCGGACCGGATCCGGGAATGGCGAGGACAGACCCGCTTTGGCGTGGCCAGCCATGATCTCGCTGATCCTCGCTTTGAATCGAAGCGCTACTGGCGTGGCCCGTGCTGGCTCATCGTCAACTATCTCATTTCCGACGGACTCGCCCGCTGCGGGCTTCCCGAGCTCGCGGACGCAGTGAGCGCCGACAGCCTGGCCCTTATCTCGGAGAACGGCTTCGCCGAATATTACGATCCGCTTTCCGGCGAGGCGCTGGGCGGTGGCAGCTTCACCTGGACGGCGGCGATGGTGACGGAGCTCTTGACGGAGCGGGGCGGCGAGGCGCCGGTCAGGCGCTCGGCCCGCGCGTGACCCGGGCCGGCGGCTGGCGCAGGAACGCAAAAGCGCCCGACGCGATGATGAGCATGATGCCGGCGAGCGCCAGTTGATCCGGGATCTCGGCGAACACGATGGCGCCGATCGCGACCGCCCAGACCATCTGGCTGTATTGCGTCGGGGCGATGCTGCTGGCGGCGGCGAGGCGGGTGGCGAACATGAGGCCGAGCTGGGCCGTCGCCGAGAGCAGGCCGGCGGCCGCCAGAAGCAGGAATTCCGGCGCCGTCGGCCAACGGAAGGTCGGCAGCATCAGCGCTCCGTTGACGATGATGGCGGCGGCGAGCGCATAGGCGAGCAAGGTCGCGCGGCTCTCGACCGGCCCGAGCGTCCGCAGGATGAGCACGGTCGTCGCCGTGCAGAGCGCGACGCCGACCGCGGCGAAATGCGCCGGCGCGACCGCCTCGAAGCCCGGCCGCACGACGAGCAGGACGCCGGCGAGCCCGAGCGGCAGGGCCGCCCAGCGCGGCCAGCCGACATGCTCCTTCAACAGGAGGATGGAGAGGATCGTCACGAAGGAGGGGGCCAGGAAGACGATCGCGTAGACCTCCGCGAAGGGCAGCCGCGTGAAGGCGAAGATGCCGAGCAGGCCGGCCAAGAGGCCGCTGGCGGCGCGCAGCATGACGAGACCGGGGCGCTTGGGCCGCAGCGCGTCGCGCCAGCGCTGGCCGGCAGGGCGCATGAAGGGCAGCACCGCGCCGGCGAAGAGCGCGCCGAAGAAGCCGATCTCGAAGACGGAGAGCTTGCCGGCCAGCGCCTTGACCGCGGCGTCGC
>JACCSN010000311.1 GCA_013812985.1 Hyphomicrobiales bacterium
AGGCTGACCATGTCCGTTGCCCCAGCCGCCGCGGCCGCGGTTTCGCGTGCGCCGGTCTGCCTTTCGATGGCGCCCCAGAGCTCGGGCGGAGGCGCCTCCGGCGGAACGGCTTCATCGAGCGGGAAGAAGCGCGCGCCCCAAAACCGGACCGCGTCGCGAAGCTCGGGCTCGGCCGCGAGACGGCTGGCGAATCGCGCGCGCTCCGCGGCCGGGAGGGTGCCCAGCACGTATTCGGCGGCGGCGATGTCGAGCTCTTCGTTCATTCCTGTTCCAGGCATGCCCGCAGCGCCTTGATGCTGCGGTGCAAGAGGGTCTTGATTGTCCCGACGGGACGGTTAAATCTCTCCGACAGTTCCTCCCGCGAAAATCCCGAGCAATAGGCGAGGAGCACGCAGCTCCTTGCTTCCTCGTCGAGGCCGGAAAGGCACAGGCGCAAGGTCGCTCGCGTTGCCGGGTCGGCTTCCGCCGCTGACGGCAGCCGGTCCAGCACGTTCTCGTCGCCAACGTTCGTGATGCGCTCGGTATGCTCTGACCGGATCCGGTCGATGGCCCGGTTGCGGGCGATCGTGGCCAGCCAGGCCAGCGGCTGGCCGGCCTCCGGCGAGAAGCGCTCGGCGTTCTGCCAGACCTTGATGTAAGTCTCCTGGAGCACCTCTTCGGCAATCGACCTGTTGCGCGTAATACGGAGCACGACGCCGAAAAGTTTTGGCGCGGTCGCCTCGTAGAGGTTGCGGAACGCCGCACGGTCGCCGCGCGACGTGGCCTCCAGGAGGCCCGGCAGCGAAAAGCCGTTCGTCGCCGCCCGCTGATCCAAGCCGCTTTTCTCCTCAAGTTGTGCGGAGGCTAGCACCTGGCCGGCCCGCGATCCATCCGCTTGTAAGCGCCGGCGCGCGCCTCTACATGGCGGCCAGTCCATTGCCGCTGGCTTTTCGGAGACCCGATTGCGCGCCCTCCTCGATGTTCTGCTCCTGGCGCTTGATATCTACACCTGGATCATCATTCTGAGCGCGATCTTCTCGTGGCTTTACGCGTTCGGCGTGGTCAATCCGCGCAACCAGGTCGTGTCGACGATCAGCCGCATGCTCTATCAGCTGACTGAGCCGGCGCTGCGGCCGATCCGCCGCTTCGTGCCGACCTTCGGCGGCCTCGACGTTTCACCGATCATCCTGCTCTTGCTGATCTTCCTCGTCGAGCGGGTGATCATGTACTACATCTATCCTTACGTGTTCTGATCCCGTCGCGGAAGAGCGCGGGAGCCTTCTCCCCCCTGTGGGAGAAGGTGTCCGCGGAGCGGACGGATAAGGGGGATATGTCCCGCTGACCGTTGAAGTCTATGCACCCACCCATGCCGGAACGCAGAGCGGACCCATTCTCAAGCCAGCGCCGTTGGCGGCATCGATCGCTTCGCGACACCCCTCATCCGGTTGCTCCGCAACCACCTTCTCCCGCAAGGAGGTGCACTGTGGACGGCTTCAGTCGCTTCGCGATTCCCCTCATCCGACCGCTCCGCGGCCACCTTCTCCCACCCCTTCGACAGGCTCAGGATTAGGGGGAGAAGGTTCGCTTAGCCGCCCGGCGAGAAAGGCCTCCGCTCGATGCTCGTCCTCAAGCCTTCCGGCGTTCATGGCGTCGGCGTCTTCACCACGGCGCGCATCCAGCGGGAGGCATGGCTGCGCCTCTGGCAGCCCGACGACTGGCGCTTTGTCGCCTTTGCGGAATCAGACGGCGATCCGGCGCTCCTGGAATTCCGCGACATTTACTGCGTCCGGGACGCCAGCGGGTATTTCTGCCCGCTCGACTTTCACCGCATGTCGATCGGCTGGTACATGAACCATTCCGACGAACCCAACGTGCGCTACCGCAGCAAGGACGATTTCGAGTATTTCGCCTCCCGCGACATCGAAGCCGGCGAGGAGATCACCTGCGACTATCGCACCCTCACGCCATACGAGAGCGCTCCCGAGGCGCCATAGGCGCCGGAAATCGTTCAGGCGCCATTGGGGGGCCTATTGCGGCAGCAGCGGCCCCGAGGCGCGGCGGGGCTTCAGGCCGCGCCCGGCGCTCTCCACCATCATCAGCTCGCCGATGTTCTCCGAGGTGATGTAGCCGACGAGCTTGCCGCCCCAGTCCACCACGCCGACGGCGGGCATGCCGCGGCCCTGCAACAGCTTCAGCGCCGGCTCCAGCCGCGACATCGCCGGCACCGTCGGGATCTCGGCGGTCATCACGTCCAGCACCGGCGTGCCGGCGCCGGTCTTGGACAGCGCCTGGATCATGCTGTTGCGGGTGAGCATGCCGCGAAGCCGCCCGGCGCCGTCGACAACGGGGAATTCGTGCTGCGTGGTGCGGAGCAGAAGCTCGGCGGCGTCGCCAATCGTGGCTTGCGGGCCCAATGTCTCGAAGCGGGTGATCATCGCGTCGGCGACGCCAAGGCTGCGCGACGCGTCCTGCATGCCGACCGAATGCGCCTCCGCCGTGGCCGCCAGGAACACGAAGACGGCGATGAAGATGAGCATGGGGTTCCCCATCAGGCCGAGGAACAGGAACACGAAGGCCAGCGCCTGGCCGATGCGTGCGGCGATGTTGGTCGCCTGCCGGCGCGAGAACCAGTAGGCCAGCACGGCGCGGAGCACGCGGCCGCCATCCATCGGGAAGGCCGGGATGAGGTTGAAGAGGACGAGGAAGATGTTCACGGAGAACAGCCGCGCCATGAAGCCGAGCGCCGGATTGTCGAGCCGCTGCAGCGCGTCCATGTCGAAGCGCGCGTTCATGATGAGGAAGAGGACGACGGCGATGACGACGTTGACGGCCGGCCCGGCCAGCGCCACCACGATCTCCTGGCCGGATTTCTCCGGCATGCGCTCCAGCCGCGCCAGCCCGCCGATCGGCAGGAGCGTGATGTCCGGCGTCCTGATCCCGTAGCGGCGCGCGGCCAGCGCGTGGCCGAATTCATGCGCGATGACGCAGGCGAAGAG
>JACCSN010000342.1 GCA_013812985.1 Hyphomicrobiales bacterium
TGGCCAATCCGTTCGGGAAAACCGTTACAATATCCCGTAGCAGCGCTGGCGCGCACTCAGCTACCTTACCAGAGCACAAACAACGATTCGGGCCGGCTGCGGGGGACGCGTCTGGTGCAGCGAAGCGGCAGCCTCCAATTCGCCACCGGCCTCGCCCGCGCCTTCGGCGGCGCCGTGCTGTTCGCCTTCCCGCTTCTGATGACCATGGAGATGTGGCAGCTGGGCTTCTCCATGAGCCGGCTCCGGCTCGCCATCTTCATCGCGCTCACGCTGCCGCTTCTCTTCGGGCTCTCCTACTATTCCGGCTTCGAGAAGACGGCGAGCCGCGGAGAGGACGCGGAGGATGCCTTCGTCGCTTTCGGCGTAGGCTTTGTGGCTTCCGCGCTGCTGCTGGCGCTGTTCGGCATGATCACGCCCGACATGCCGCTCGGCGAGATCATGGGCAAGATCGGCATCCAGACCGTGCCGGCGTCGATCGGCGCCATCGTGGCGAGCAAGCAGTTCCACGCCGACGAGGAGGACGAGGAGGACACGGAAAAGCGCGCCAGCTATCCGGGCGAGTTGTTCCTCATGGCGGCGGGCGCCGTCTTCGTCGCCTTCAACGTCGCGCCGACCGAGGAGATGATCGTCATCGCCTTCACGATGACGCCCTGGCACGCGGTCGCGCTCGCGGTCGTGTCGGTGTTGCTGCTGCACGGTTTCGTCTATGCCGTCGGCTTCGCCGGCCAGGAGGAGCCGCCGGAGGACGCCGGGTTCTGGTTGACCTTCCTGCATTTCACCATTGCGGGATACGGGATCGCGCTTCTCGTCAGCCTCTATGTGCTGTGGACTTTTGAGCGGACCGTCGGCGTCAGCCTTGCGGAAGTGGCGATGATGACGGTCGTGCTGGCGTTCCCGGCCGCGCTCGGCGCGGCCACGGCGCGCCTGGTGATCTGAGGAGGGCGCATTGGCGACGGCGGAAAGTCCCGGCGAAGACCCGGTCAAGAGCCGATTGGAGGCGATCGCCGCCGCTATCGGCGCCGTGCTGGCGCTCTGCACGCTCGGCGTGATCGTCTGGGACGGCATCCGCGACCGGGACCGGCCGGCGCTGGTGACGCTCAGGTCGGAAGCCATCCACGCGCATGAAGCCGGTTTCGTGGTCGAGATCGTCGCGTTCAACTCAGGCGACGAGACCGCCGCCGATCTCCTCGTCGAAGGAACGCTGCGGCAGGGCGAGCAGGTGGTCGAGACGAGCGAGGCGACCTTCGACTACGTGCCGATCCGATCGGAGCGCCGCGGCGCGCTGGTATTCAGCCAGGATCCGCGACGCTTCGTGCTGGAACTGAAGGCCAAGGGCTATATCGAGCCCTGACAGCCGGGCCTGCGGAGGTCACGCTTATGGCTTCTGGATCACAAAGGTCACACCGTCCCAGAACCGAAAGTCCGCCGTGCCGTTCCGCACGACTTTCAGCCCAGAGCGGCCCGCCAAACGTTGAACATCCGCCCGGTCCGCTTCCAGATCGCCGCGATAGGAAAAGTTAACGACGAGTGATTGTCCTCCGTGCCGCAGGACTCGCGCGATCTCGACAAGCATGGAATCAAGCAGGCTCTCGCCAGACTGGACCAGATAGGGAAACACATCAACCGCCAGCACAAGGTCGAAGCTCCGGTCCGAAAAGCCCGCGAGGTCGCGGCCGGTCACCTGGCGGATTTCCACATTTGGCAGCGCGGCCGTTCGTTGCCGCGCCGTCTCGACCATGGCCCCTGAAATGTCGATGCCGACGATCGTTCGCAGGCGCCCCGCAAGCGCTGCTTCGAAGCGGCCGATCCCGCAGCCGATGTCGAGGCATTCGGCTTCCGGCGCGATGAGGCCCCAATCAGTGAGGCGGTCTACGATTTCCCCCGTCGCCGACGCGAGCAGGTCGGCGTTGCCGAGCGCGTAAAGGGCAACGCTTGCCTCCGGATTCTGGTGAGCGGCGCGGTCGAATGCGGCCGCCCAATAGGCAAGCTGGTCTTCGTGCCCGTCCGCCCCTCGATCGTGGTCAAGGCCGCTTATCACGGAGCGGACCACGCCGGCCGCCTGCGGGTTGGCTCGAAGGAGTTCCAGGAGGGCCACGAGG
>JACCSN010000347.1 GCA_013812985.1 Hyphomicrobiales bacterium
CAGGTTGACGCCCGGCGCCAGCGGCACCTTGCGCACATGCACCTTGAGGATTTTTTCGCGCCCCACCACGTCCGGGTTCGGCACGACGATCTGCCGGTCGAAGCGACCGGGGCGCAGCAGCGCCGGGTCGAGCACGTCCGGCCGGTTGGTGGCGGCGATGAGGATGATGCCTTCATTGGCCTCGAAGCCGTCCATCTCGACGAGCAGCTGGTTCAGCGTCTGCTCGCGCTCGTCGTTACCGCCGCCCAGACCGGCGCCACGATGCCGGCCAACGGCATCGATCTCGTCGATGAAGATGATGCAGGGCGCGTTCTTCTTGGCCTGCTCGAACATGTCGCGGACGCGGCTGGCGCCGACGCCGACGAACATCTCGACGAAGTCGGAACCCGAGATGGTGAAGAACGGCACGTTCGCCTCGCCGGCGATGGCGCGGGCGAGCAGCGTCTTGCCGGTGCCGGGCGGGCCGACCAGCAGCACGCCGCGCGGAATGCGCCCGCCGAGCCGCTGGAATTTTTGCGGATCGCGCAGGAACTCGACGATTTCCTCGAGATCCTCCTTGGCCTCGTCGACGCCGGCGACGTCCTCGAAGGTCACACGGCCATGCGCCTCGGTCAGCAGCTTCGCCTTCGACTTGCCGAAGCCCATGGCGCGCCCGCCCGCCCCCTGCATCTGCCGCATGAAGAAAATCCAGACGGCGATCAGGAGGAACATGGGGAACCAGGAGACCAGCACCGACAGGAACGACATCTTCTGGTCGTCGGCCTGCGCCTGGATGGAGACGCCGCGATCCTCAAGCAGCGTCACGTAATCGGCGTTCTCAGGCGCCACGGTGCGGAAGCGCGCGCCGTCCTCGTATTTTCCGGTGATCTCCTGGCCGGAAATGATGACGCTTTGCACCCGCCCGTCCTGGGTATCGCCGCGGAACTGCGAATAGGTGATCTCGGCCGCCCCCGACTGGCCGGCCGGGTTCTGGAACAGATTGAAAAGGGCGACGAGCAGCAGGAGGATAACCGCCCAGAGCGCAAAATTCCGAAAATTCTGGTTCATTCGCTGGATTCCCCGGGACGGCGCTGCCGCTCTTGGCAAGGCCTCCCCCTCTTAGCCTAGATAGGTTGTCGCACGATTGATGCCAAGATGAACTGGGTCAGGCCGCGCATCAACGCTTTGTCGGTGATAATGGTCAATTTCGCGGCGCGACGTTTACCGGATGAAGGCCAAGCCGCCGACCGACAACGCAATCCGCTTCCAGGACTGACAGCGCCTCGCCCCCGTCCACGGCCGCGACGATCTCCGGCGCGGCGATGAGGCGCGCGCCGTCGTAAAGGCCCGGCAAGACTTGAATGGATGCGCGGTCGCGACCGGCGCTGCGAGCCGCTGCGTCGAGCCTCCGCCCCGAGCGCCCGAGCGGGCCGACCGTCAGGCTTCCTGCCACGATCGGAATTTCCACGCGGAAACGCCGGTCCCAGACAACCCCCACGCCGGCCGCGGCCGGAATCGCCGCCAAGCCGCTGCGGCCCCATTCCCGCCGCGCCGTCAGCCCCCCCGCGGCGAGATTCACGATGCAGCCGTGCAGGGTTCGCCGGAAGCGGTCCTCGGCGCCCGCCGCCAGAATCCCGTCCCGCAAGGCCTCGAGCCGGTCGAGCCGCGGCGTATGATGGGCGCCGCCGACCGCCGCGAGCAGCAAAGCCAGCGCCCTGAGCCCCACCTCCTCCGGCGCAGCGGCAAGCGCGGCGGTCGGGCCGCGGACCACGCCGTGCGGATCGGAGGTAAAATCGTCGCGGAGCAGAGTTTCGGCGTAGTAATGGAGCGCCGCGGCGGCGCGAGCGAGCCTGGCCGCGGTCCCGGCCAGGCGCGCCGGCGTCAAGCCGTGCTCCGCCAGCGCAGGCAGAAGCGCCCGCATGCGAACGCGGGCAAAGCGCGGATCGCGGTTGCTGGGATCGTCGCTGACCGGGAGCCCGCTCGCCTCCGCCACGTCCGCCAAATCCCGCCGTGAAACAGTCAGGAGCGGCCGCGCCAGCCGAAGGCCATCCACCGTCGCCTCCTCCGCCATGCCGCCCAGGCCGTAGACGCCCGAGCCGCGGGCGAGCCTGAGGAGAAAGGTCTCCGCCTGATCCTCCTGGTGATGCGCTGTGACGACCGTGTCGAAGCCGGCCTCCCGCGCCGCCGCGGCCAGGCACTTGTAGCGCGCCCGGCGGGCCCAGTCCTGCAGATTGCCGCCGCTCGGTCGAGCCGCGGCGCGCATGACGCGGCAGGCGAGGCCCAGGCGTGTCGCATTCGCCGCCACAAGACGCGCCTCGTCGACAGCCTCCAGGCGCAGCCCGTGATCGAAGCTGACGACAAGCAAGGGCGGCCGCGCACTCCAGCCCGCCATGAGCAGCATGAGCGCGGTTGAGTCCGGCCCGCCGGACACCGCAAGGATCAGCCCTGGGGCGCCAGCCAGCCGCCGGAACAGCCGCTCCGGATCAAGGCCCGCCCGGTCAGCAGCCGGCCCGCTCAGCCTCGTCATCCACGCGGCTCATCAGTTCCGCCGAGGACCCGGGATATTTGCGCTCGACCTCGGCGAGAGTGGCGCAGGCGGCGTTTCGCTCGCCAAGCGCGGACAACGCCGTTCCGAGCTTCAGCAGCGCATTGGGCGCCTTGGCGCTGCCGGGAGCCGCCTGGTAGACCGCGAGAAAAGCGTTCGCCGCCTTGCGGTAATCGCCTTGCTGCAGCTGGCTTTCAGCCAACCAGAACTGCGCATCCGGCGCCTGCGGATCACCCGGAAACGCCGCGAGCCAGTTTTGGAAGCTTTGCTCGGCGAGGTCAAAGTCGCCGGTCAGGATATAGCCGTAGGCCAGGTCGTATTCGTCGCGCGACGAACCGGAAAGCGCCGTAGCCGGGGCGGGCGTTCCAGGCAGCCCAGCCACGGCCGTTCCGTCGGGCGACGCCGGTGAAGCCGGCGCGCTCAAGGCGCCGTTCGGGTCCTCGAACGAGCCGACGGGAGCCTCTCCCGTTCCGCCGGCCAGGGTTGAAAGGTCGATCGGTTCGCCGGCATGGTCGCCGCCGTCGGGCGCGATCAGCGGATCATCGGCGGCGATGGACATGGAGCCGAGATCCTGCGGGGCCGGCAATCCGGGAAGCTCCTGGGCGGTGACCGCCGCGCCCAGCTGCCCAGCGGAGGCGACCGGCGGCTGCCCGCTTTCGGTTCTCACCCGGTTCAGCTCATAGACAAGCTGCTCGTTTTGCCCAGTCAGCTGGCGGATGCGCTCCTCCAGTTGCTGGACGTAGAGCCGCATCTGGCCCATCTCGGCCGAATCCTGCGCGGCCGCCGGCGCGGCGAGGAGAACGGCGAGAACGAGGGCGGCCACACGCATCATGGAATGGGCTCCAAACATTGAAGCCTCAGTCCGTACCAGCATTTCGGCCAAACTGCGACCGGGGAAGGAACCGGGCGCGTCTAACCTTCTCCCCTTGCGGGAGAAGGTGGCTGCGGAGCAGCCGGATGAGGGGTGTCGCGAAGCGATCGATGCCGTCCGCGGCGCGGCCATGGAACGGAGACGCGGCTCCTCATCCGAGGGAACTGGACGAAGCAGGTCGCGCGAGCCTGGGCAACCGCGCGTCAAAGCTGGTTGACCGTGGGCTCGCATTTTGCAGCGACAACGGAAAGCGCTACTCCCCGGCGCTGCCGGCGGGGCGCCCCCCTCATCGATCACCTCATCAAATGTCGTCATCCCATGACTTGATCATGGGATCCATTCCGCGACCTTTGACGTAATCACAACCGCAACGGAATGGATGCCAGGGCAAGCCCTGGCATGACGACAATGATGAATGTCGCAGGGCGATCACGGTTGATCGCCCTCAGTCACTGACCGCCGCCTAGGGATCTTCAGGCCGCAGAACATTCCGAACCCGGCCTCACGCCCCCGCGCCGTCCAGCACCGTTACCGCGCGGCGGTTCTGCGA
Source organism: Hyphomicrobiales bacterium (assembly GCA_013812985.1). The sequence goes on from JACCSN010000347.1 coordinate 3,946, forward strand.
CCAGCAGGAGATGTTGTCGCAGACGGCGACCGGCCGCTCCTTGCCGAAGGAAACAGTGCGCATTCGGTTTGCGGCAACCCCGCGTGAGATCATGTAGTCGCGCACGGCCGTTGAGCGGCGAGCGCCCAAGGCCAGATTGTATTCGCGCGTGCCGCGCTCGTCGGCGTGGCCTTCGAGGATGAAGGTGTAGTTCGGGTATTGCGCCAGCCATTGCACCTGCTTGTCGAGCGTCGCCAGGCCCTGCTGGGCGATCGTCGAAGAATCGCTTTCAAAGAAGATCCGGTCGCCGACATTGACCTGGAAGTCCTGCGCGCTGCCCGGCGTCGCCACGCCGCCGGCGCCCGCGCCCAGCCCGGCCTCCAGCCCCTTCTGCTGGTTGGCGCAGCCGGCGCCGAAAAGCGCCAACGCCATCAGCGACACGGAAACAACCTTGCGGACGGACACGCTGAACGGCATCGCCGGAAACTCCAAGGATCTGTGGGCCCGACCTAACCACCGGATGGTTAAGCAAGGATCAAGGATTAAGGTTAACTCTCTCTTACCCGGCCGGCTCAGCCGAGCAGCGGCGACCAGGCCGGGTCGGAAGCGAAGCTCGGCGTCGGCACCACCTGCTCGTTGTAGCCGGTGATGTCGACCGACCACAGCTGGGGCCCGCCGCTCGCCCCGCCGCCGTCGCGGAAGAACATCAGCACGCGGCCGTTGGGCGCCCAGGTCGGACCCTCATTGTGATAGCCTTCCGTCAGGATGCGCTCGCCGGAGCCGTCCGGCGCCAGGACGCCGATCTTGAACGCGCCGCCCTCCTGCTTGGTGAAGGCGATCACGTCGCCGCGCGGCGACCACACCGGCGTCCCGTAGCGGCCAGGGCCGAAGCTGATACGCTGCGCCGGCCCGCCGCCGGCGCTCATCACGTAAAGCTGCTGCTGGCCGCCGCGATCCGATTCGAAGACGATGCGGCTGCCGTCCGGCGAATAGGAGGGCGCGGTGTCTATGGACGGCGAATCGGTCAGCCGGGTGAGCTGCCGGGTCCTGAGATCCAGCCGGTAGATGTTGGCGTTGCCTTCCTGCTGAAGCGACAAGACGACCTGCTGGCCGTCCGGCGAGAAGCGCGGGCTGAACGCCATGTTGGGAAAATTGCCGATCAGCTCGCGCTGCCCGGTCTCGATGTTGAGGATGTAGACGTGCCACTGGTCGCCGGTGAGGGAAGCGTAAGCGAGCTCCTGCCGCGACGGCGAGAAGCGCGGGGTCAGCACCAGGTCCTCGCCGCCGGTGAGGTAGCGCACATTGGCGCCGTCCTGGTCCATGATGGCGAGGCGCTTAACCCGGGCGGATTTGCCGCCTGTCTCGTCGACGAAGGCGACGCGGCTGTCGAAATAGCCCTTCTCTCCGGTCAGCCGCTCATAGACGGAATCGGCGATGATATGGGCGAGCCGCCGCCAGTTGTCGGGCGAGGCGAAGAACTGCTTGCCGGTCAGGTATTGTCCGGAGACGATGTCCCACAGGCGGTATTCGGCCATGATCCGCCCGTCCCCCGTCGGGGTCACGCTGCCGGAGACAAGCGCCTGCGCATTGAGCGGCCGCCAGTTGACGAAGTTCGGCGTGGCGCTTGGCGGCACGATCGGCTCGATGAAGGCGGAGGGATCGACCGGCGCGAACAGCCCCGAGCGCCTGAGGTCGGCGGTCACCACCTGGGCGACGTTCTGGCTGAGCTCGTCGACGCTCCCCGCCGCCCCGACAAAGGGCGGGATGGCGATCGGCATCGGCTGGATGGTGCCCTGCGTGATGTCGACGCGGAGCTGGGCGGCAGCCGGCGCCGCCAGGCCGGCGCACGCGACGATCAGCGCAAGGAGGCGAAACCCGGACGTCAGCTTTCCAACCGTCATTGAAGACGTGCTCCTGATCTTACCCGCCAAGCATCGATCGCGGGTCGAAGACGAAATCGATTTCGCGCCAAAGAGCGTATTTTTCAGGCCGGAGTATGTCCCCGAACGGCGCGCATTGAGTCACCGCCCGGATCGCGCTCTCCGCGGCGATCTGAGCCAAGGGTTGGCTGGCGGACCCGACGCTGAGCAGAACTGGCGTGGCGGCGAGCCCGCCATCCTGCAAGAGACTGATTCGCACCGTGACCACCAGGCCGCCGGCCTCTCGCACCCCGACGGGCGGGCTCCAGCACTGGTAAAGCCGGGCCTGCAGCGCGGCGAGCTCGCTCTGCGTCATCGCCGCCTCGGCCTGGCCGTCGATGGATCCGAGCGTCTGCGGCTCCGCCGCCGGGTTGGGGTCGCCCCCGCCGGCGGGTTCCTGCTTGTTGAGGAGCGCGGCGATGTCCTCGGTGTTGAATTGCTTCTCCGGCTCGGGCGTGCGCGCCAGTTCGCGCAGCCGGTCCTGTTCCTCAGGGTCCGGCTCCTTCGGCTGAGGTTCCGGCTTGGCGATCGTCTTCGGAGGCTCGGGCCGCTTCTTCGGCAGCCGCGATTCGACCGGCTTGGGCGGCTCGGGCTCCGCTACGGGTGGCGGCTCGGGCTTTTCGGCCGGCAAGGCATCGGGATCGGGCGGCTCGGGTTCCTGAAACTCGGGCAGCGCGGCGACCTTCACGGGCTCCGGCTCAGGCTCCGGCGCCGGCTCAGGCTCAGGCGGCGGTTCCGGCTCGGGCGGCACCGGCGGCGGCGCGGCCTTCGGCTGGCGCGCCACTTCCACCGGCTTCTCGGCCGGCTTCTCCGCCGGATTCGGCGCGGGCGCTTCGGCCTGGACTTCAGGCTTCGGCTGCGCTTTCTCCTCCGGCAAAATCTCGGATTGCTTGTCGCCGGCCAGGAGATCGGTCGCGTCGGCAACGTCGATCAGCTCGACGGGCAAGGCCTCGATCAATTCGGGGGTGAACGGCCGCGCCTCAGGCAAGGCGATGAAGCCAAAGCCGAGGATCGCGGCGTGACCGATCAAGGAGACGGCGAGACCGGCCCGCATCGCTCAGCTGCCTATCCCGAAGCTTTACGCCCTCATCCTGAGGTGCTCGCCGAAGGCGAGCCTCGAAGGATCATCCAGAGCGCGCTGGATACGCCCTCGTCCTTCGAGGCTTCGCTTCGCTCCGCACCTCAGGATGAGGGCTGTGATGTGTGTTCGGAAAGCTACGGCCCGCATCGCTCAGCCGCCCGTCTCCTCGAGCGCCTTCGTCTGCAAGAGCACATGGGCGATCCCCGCCCCCTTCAAGCGGGCGAAAACAGCGGCGACGGTCCCGTAATCGGCGGCCGTGTCGCCGCTGACGATGACGCGCTTCTCCGGATCGCCGGCTACGATCGCCTTGAGCTTGGTCGACAGGTCCTCGGCGGTGACTTCCGCTTCCTGCAGATAGATCTGCCCGTCGGCGCGCACGGTAACGCTGAGCGGCTCGGTATCGGCGCTGAGCGGTTCGGCGTCGGCCTTGGGGAGGTCGACCGGGACGCCGACGGTCAGCAGCGGCGCCGTCACCATGAAGATGATGAGGAGCACCAGCATCACGTCGACGAACGGCGTGACGTTGATCTCCGCCATCGGCAGGTGCCGGCGACGCGCCCCGCGACGCCGCCCGTTGGACGATTCCGCCATCCGCGCGCCCATCAGGCGGCGGCGCTCCGTTCGTCGATCTGCCGCGACAGGATGGCGGCGAATTCGTCGGAGAAGCCCTCCATGCGGGTGGCGAGCCGCGACACCTGGGCGGTGAACTTGTTGTAGAACATCACCGCCGGGATGGCGGCGAGCAGCCCTAGCGCGGTGGCGAGCAGCGCCTCGGCGATACCGGGCGCGACGACCGACAAATTGGTGTTCTTCGACGCGGCGATCGCCTGGAACGATGTCATGATGCCCCATACGGTGCCGAACAGCCCGATGAACGGGCCGGCCGATCCGACGGTCGCCAGCACCAGGAGCCGCCGCTCCAGCCGGTCGATCTCGCGAGCGAGCGCCACGTCCATGACGCGGTCGATGCGGCCGCTCAGCCCATGCAGCGAGCGCACGCCGGATTCGTAGGTGCGCTTCCACTCCCGCATCGCCGTGACGAACAGCGCCGCGATGCCATTGGAGTCGCGGGCGGAGACCTGCTGATAGAGCTGCTCCAGCGACTGCCCGGACCAGAAGACGTTCTCGAACTGATCCATCTGCCGCTTGGTGCGGGCGAACAATACCAGCTTGTCGACGATGATCGCCCAGCACCAGACGGAAGCCGCGAGCAACCCGATCATCACCAGCTTGACGACGATATGCGCCTGCCAGAACAGGGACAGCAGGGAAAACCCGCCCGCCGGCTCTGCCAATGCGGTCTGAACAATATCAGGATTCATGGAGGTGGATCGCCCGTTCCGATCTTCCGCGGCTTGTCGCCGCTGAATGTGTCCAAAGCGCGGCTTGGCCGGCGGGCAATCCGCGTCCTTAGAACACCATCACGTGGTTAAGACTTTATGAGCGGTGACTTCAGGCACGGGTCGGGAACATCTGGAATCGCAAAGCGTTGAGCTGCCGAATCGGGTTGGAGATCTGCGTCGATGAAGAGGATCGAGATGCTGACCGCGGCGGGTCTGGCCGTGGGGACATTCCTGGTAGTCTCCACGGCGCTGGCCGCGGTAATGCCCGCGGCCGAGGTCGAGGTCGACCTGGTTTCTACTCAGAAGTAACGGCCCTCCGCCCGAAGGCGTCGCGGATTTCGCGCGGCAGCCGTAAGGGGCGTCCTCCCGGCCCGATCATCACCACCGTAACCCGCGCCTCGACAAGTCTCCTGGCCCTTTCCCAAACGCTTTGGCGGAGTACGATCCGCGCGCCTTTGATCTCATGCGGCGCCGTCCGAATGGCGAGCACGTCGTCGATCGTCGCCGGCTGAAGAAAATCGATCTCCATCCGCCGCACCGCGAAGGCCAGGCCATCCGTTGCCAGCTCGCGGTGATGGATGCCGAGGAGCCGCAGGTAATCGGAGCGGCCGCGCTCCATGAAATGCAGGTAGCGAGCATGGTAGACGCGGCCGGAAAAGTCGGTGTCCTCGAAATAGACCCGCTGCACGAGCTCGTGACCCGTCTCTGTCAGCCTGCCGGCGATCCCTTCCGGATCAGACATCCTGATCGTCGGCGAACAGGTGGATCTGCGCCGCCCCGGCCTGCGCCGGCTGCGCCAGCCCCAGATGCGCGAACGATTTTGGCGTCAGCAGCCGGCCGCGCGGCGTGCGCTGCAAAAAGCCCTGCTGGATGAGATAGGGCTCGACGATGTCCTCGACCGCGTCGCGCGGCTCCGACAGCGCCGCCGAGATCGTCTCGATCCCCACCGGCCCGCCGCCGAAATGCTCGGCGATGACGGAGAGATAACGCCGGTCGAGCGAATCGAGCCCGCGCGCGTCCACTTCCAGCGCCAGGAGCGCCCGGTCGGCGATCTCGCTGGTGATTTCGTCAGCGGCATCGGCGAAGGCGAAATCGCGGACGCGCCTGAGCAGCCGGCCGGCGATGCGCGGCGTGCCGCGCGAGCGGCGGGCGATCTCCTTGGCGCCCGCATCGGTGATCGGCGCGCCGAGGATGCGCGCGCCGCGCCGCACGATGAGCTCCAGCTCGGCGTCGG
>JACCSN010000351.1 GCA_013812985.1 Hyphomicrobiales bacterium
CCAGATCGGGCAAGACGCCGGCGATATAGTCGACGGCGGAAGCGGGCGCGGCGGGATTGTCGTCCCAGAGCGTGATCTCGTGGCCGGCGCGGGCGAACGAGATGGCCCATGCCCGCCCGATGAAGCCTGTCCCGACGATGGTCACCTTCGCCATGGCCGCGCCTCACAAAGTCTCGACATTGCCATCGACGCCGAGCGACTGGCCGGAGATGTTGGCGCCCGCATCCGACAAGAGGAACATGATCATGTCGGCCACGTCGTAGGGGCTCACCATCCGGCGCAGCGAGACGCGCTCCAGGTAACGCTTCTCCATCTCCTCGTGGGAGATCCGCAATTGCTCGGCGCGCGCGCCGATTACCGCCTCGATGCGCCGCCCCTCGACAATTCCAGGCAGGATCGCATTCACCCGGATGCCAGCGGGCCCGAGCTCCTTCGCCAGGCTCTGCGTGAAGCCGATCACGCCGAACTTCGCCGACGAATAGGGCGTGCGGAACGCATAGCCGTGGCGCCCCGCGGCGGACGACATGTTGACGATCGAGCCCCCGCCGGCCTCGCGCAGCATGGGCACGGCGCGGCGGGCGCAGAGGAACTGACCGGTGAGGCAGATATCGAGGCAGCGCCGCCAATCCTTGGGGTCGATCTCGTCGACGCCCCCGGTCGGACCGGCGATCCCGGCATTGTTGATCAAGGCGTCGAGGCCGCCGAGGGATTCGCGGATAGCGTCAAACATGCGGTCGATATCCGCCTCCTCCGACACGTCGGCCCTGATCCGACCGGCTGAGGGATGCGCTTCCCCGAACTGCTCCAGCGCGGCGTCGGCGACATCGCAGATGAAGACGCGCGCACCATGCTGCTCCAGGCGCTCAGCGATCGCCAGACCGATCCCGCCGGCGCCGGCCGTCACCAGGACGCGCTGGCCCGCCACGCCGGGAGCCAGACCGACACGCTCCGCCGCTTCACGCATCCCCCGCCCCTGTTCCACCTATCCGCTCCTGCGCTCGCGGAGAGCGATGACCGCGCCAAGCACGACGAGGCCGTAGAGAATGGCGCGCGTCGCATAAGGCAGATTGCTGCCGGCGAGCATCGTCTGCATCGCGGTGAGAAGCAGCACGCCGCCGAGCATCCCGAGGTAGTGGCCGCGGCCGCCGGTGATCAGCGCGCCGCCCACCACCACCACCGCGATGGAGGGCAGCAGGTACTCGTCGCCCATCCCGAGGCTCGCCTGGCCGGAAAACCCGGTGAGCAGGATGCCGACCAGCGCCGCGCAGACCGCTGAAAGTACATACACCCCGATCAGCGTCCGGCCGACCGGGATGCCGGAAAGCTCGGCGACGCGAAGGCCGTTGCCGATTCCGTAGACCCGGCGGCCGAAGGACGTGCGCGACAGGAGGATCACCGCGAAAACCGCGAACATGGCGACGAACAAGACGACAGGCGTGGTCCCGCCAATTCGCGCCGTCATGAACCAGCGCAGCATGGGCGAGGAGAAGCCGGCCGGCGTCCCGCCTGAATAGATGAGGGCCAATCCCTGCAGGACGCCGTTGATGGCCAGCGTCATCACGATCGGAGAGAGCCCCAGCACGACGACGCCGATGCCGTTGGCCAGCCCGATGGCCACCGCGACCAGGATCACCAGCGGGATGGCGTAGGCGAGCGCGGCGTCGGAACCCTGGACGATTCCCGCGAGCAGGATGCCGCAAAGTCCGATGGTCCAGGGAACCGACAGATCCAGGCCGCCGGTCAGGATCACGGCGCCCTGACCGAGCGCCAGGATCGCCAAAAAACTCGACAGGACGACGAGGGAGTTCCAGTAGTTCCAGCTGAAGACGGCATGGCCAAGCCAGAGCTGGGTGATGACGACCACGAGGAGGAAGCAGACATAGGCGGGCGCCGCGTAGCGCAGCGTTTCGCCATGCCGGACCCAGAACGGGACCGCGGCGGAAGCGGGCTGCTCCCGCCCGCCGCCGATGCGCTCAAGACTGAGCCGCTGGTCGCCGCCGGGGAGCTGGCTCGGCAGCTGCCCGGCGCGCCATGCCTTGAACCGGGTCCCGGCAGTCCGCATCCGCTGAGCCAGAATAGAATGGCGGCTCGCCGACCCGGCCAGGACGGCGAGCAGCAGGATCATGCTCTCCGCGATCGTCGAGAAATAGGCTGAAATGTTGAGGACGAGCAGGAGGTTGACGACGATCATCAGGATGTAGGCCCCGAAGATCGTGCCCACCGGCCCGCCGCGCCCCCCGCCCAGCCGCGTCCCCCCCACGACGACAGCGGCGAAGATGGTGAGAAGCAATGAATTGCCGACGAGAGGATCGCCTGATCCTGTTTGGGCGCTGATGAAGACGCCGGCCAGGCCGTAAAAACCGCCGGCGACCACGTAGACCAGAAACTGGACGAGCTGGACGCGCACGCCGGCGGCGCGGGCCGAATCCGGGTCGCTGCCGATCGCGTAGAGTTCCGTGCCGAAGCGCGTGCTCTTCAACCACAACCAAAAGAGGATGACGGCCCCGAGCAGCACGAGCGGCATCGGCAAAACGTTCGATATGGCATCGCCGAGATAGAAGCCGCCGAGGCTCGGCGACACGAAGCCGCCGGGCTTGTCCTGCACCAGAAGAGTGACGCCCTGCAGGATGAACATGGTGGAGAGCGTCACCACGATGGGTTGCAGGCGCAGGAAGGCGATGAAGAATCCGTTGAACGCGCCGGTCAGCATCCCCACGCCGACGCCGACGGCGGTCCACAGAAGCACGGACGCCTCCATGTCGGCCATATCCATGCTCGAAGCGAGGACCACGTTCACGAGCGAGATGACCGCGCCCGCCGAGAGGTCGAACCCACCTGAAAGGATGACGATCGTCTCGCCCACGGCGGCGATCGCCAGCGTGGCGCCCCCGCTCGACAGGAAGCTGATGTCGAAATAGGTGAGCGGGCCCGCGCTGATCAGGTCAACAAGGACGAAGAGCAGGGCAAAAACGGCGATGGCGGTCAAGAGGCCGCGATGGTGGCCGAGCCTGGCGCCGATGCGCTGACCTGATCCGCCGCCGGAGCCGAGTTCCGCCGCGCCGACGCTCATGCGGCAAGCACCGTCACCGACTCGCCGCCGAGAGCCGGCCGCATGATGGCCTGCTCGGTGATGGCCTCGCCGGCCATCTCGGCGGCGACCCGACCCGCGTAGAGGACGAGCACCCGATCGCAGAGATGCACGAGTTCCGGGGTCTCGGTCGAGTGGAACAGAATGGCGCCGCCGAGTTCGGCATAAGCGCGCATGAGGACGTACAGCTCGTGCTTCGTCCCGACATCGATGCCGCGCGTCGGATCGAAGAGCAGCAGGATGCGGCTTTCCGCGAAGAGCCACTTGGCGATGGCGATCTTCTGCTGGTTGCCGCCGGAGAATGACCGGACCGGCCTATAGGCGGCCCGGCAATCCACCTCGACGCGGGCGAAGACCTCGGCGACGGCGGCGGCTTCCCGGCTTTTCCGGACAAGCCCGCCGACGCTGAACCGGTCGATCACCGGAAGGCTGACATTATGCTTGCCGTTCAGCTTCAGAAACAGGGCCTCGGTCTT
>JACCSN010000355.1 GCA_013812985.1 Hyphomicrobiales bacterium
AATCGCATGGCAGCCATGCGAGGACGCCAACTTGCGATTAGAGATCAAGGCCGTCATCTAACGGCCACGCTGATGCCGCGGCGCGCCGTTCCCCTCCCTTCGGCGCGTCTTGAGGCAGCAGCTGTTCACCATGGAAGGCCCGGCCGGCATTTGCGTCAGGTGGGCCTTCCTCCCCTGCCGGACCCGCCCCTCGGGTCCGGCATTTCAGTTCCCCTGTCCGGTTTCTCGCCGTCGCGAACAACGCCGGTGGCCAGCCATTCGAGGCGCCAGCTTCCATCGAAGCGGGCCTCGCGGTCGGCGCAGCGTTCGGCCAGCGCCGGCAGCAGCAATTTCAGCTCGGCCTCAAGCAACCAGGGCGGGTTGACCAGGATCAGGCCGGCGCCGTTGAGCCGGTCGCGCTTGTCGGCCCGACGCACCGTCATCTCGACGCGCAGCATCTTCGGCAGTCGGAGAGCGGCGGCGCGGCGCGCCAGTGCGTTCGCATCGGCCTGGGCCTTGACCGGATACCAGAGGCAGAAGGCGCCGGTGGCGAACCGGCGGTGGCCCTCGGCAAGCCCGGTCAAGGCGGCGCCAGCCTCGTCGGCCACCTCATAGGGCGGGTCCATCAGCACCAGCCCGCGCCGTTCCGCGGGCGGCAGCAGGGCCTTGGCAGCGATCCAGGCGTCCATTTGAAACAGCTTGGCGCGTTTTTCTCGCCCGAAGCGGTCCGCGAGCGCCCCGTAGTCCGCCGGATGCAGCTCGTTGAAGACAAGCCCGTCGCCGTCGCGGGTCAGCCGCCGGGCGATCTCCGGCGAGCCGGGGTAGCGGGCGAGCCTGGCGCCGTCATTGACCGCGGCGACCGCCTTGCGCCAGGGCAAAATCAGCTGTTCGGCCGGGCCGGGGAGGGGATCGGGCGCGCACGTATCCTCCCGGTAGAGCCGGCCCACGCCGTCGCGCCATTCGCCGGTGCGCTCTGCTTCATCTGCGGTCAGGTCGTAGAGCCCCGTGCCGGCGTGGAGGTCGAAGACGCGGAACGGCGCGGGTTTCACTTTCAGATGCTCGAGGATGCGGGCCAGCACGACGTGCTTCAAGACGTCGGCGAAATTGCCGGCGTGAAAGGCGTGGCGGTAATTCATGCCTCGTTGCTTCCGCGCCGGCGGTCACGCGCGGAAGAGGAAAGCGGCCCCACAGGCAATCAGCGCGAAGCCGATCAGGTGATTGACCGTGATGGCTTCCTTCAGCCAGAACACCGAGAATACGGCGAACACGATCAGCGTGATCACCTCCTGCATGGTTTTCAGCTCGGCCGCCGAATAGACGGCCGAGCCGATGCGGTTCGCCGGCACCGCCAGCCAGTATTCGAAGAACGCAATGCCCCAGCTCGCCAGGACGGCCGCGGCGAGCGGCGCCGACTTGAACTTCAGATGTCCATACCACGCGAACGTCATGAAGACATTCGAGGCGAGCAACATGAGGACAGGCGCGAGATAGGGCCAGGTCAGGCCGGATGCGGCAGGGATGGCGGGCATCAACGACTCGGATCAGGACGGCGGCGAGACGACCGCGCGCTCTTATCTTGCCGCTTCGGTAATTGGAAGCGCGGAGCGCGTGACGCTCTCCCGGCGTCGCGCAGGGTCAAACCTCAAGCGCCTCGTGCTGGTGAGCAGGGCCGGTCCCGCACGGATCGGCCCCGGCGGCCTCGATCTCTCTCGGCGGCCGTCTTACGAAATCGTGGGTTCGCCTCACGGCCGCTCGATCTTGACGAGCTCGACGCGAGCTCCGGTCGCCACGTCGATCTCCATGACGAAGCCGACCCCGCGTGCGTAGAATTTCCGCTCGTTCGCATCGGGCTCCAGAGGCAAAGAGGTGTTTTGTGACCGGCTCTAGCCGATCGAGGTGCGGACGTGGTCGGAGGCAGGGCGGCAAGAACTTCCCCGTGCGGCGTCAGTGTGCTTCCTGTTCGTCGGAGTGAACCAATGGCCGCAAGCATCATCGACGCCGACAAGGAAAGCCTTCCCGGCATCCTCGCCATCTACAACCACGCCGTCGAGCACTCGACCGCGATCTGGAACGACGCGCCGGTCGATCTTGACAACCGGCTGACCTGGTGGCGGGGCAGGGTGGATGCCGGATTTCCGGTGCTGGTCGCCGTGGCGAGCGGCGAGGTATTAGGCTATGGGAGCTACGGCCCTTTCCGCGCCTTCGCCGGCTACCGGGGGACGGTCGAGCACTCGGTCTATGTGGCGGAGGGCGCGCGCCGTCGCGGTGTGGCGAGCGGGCTCGTTCGGGCGCTGGAAGAGCGGGCTCGCGCGGCGGGGCTGCACGTCATGCTCGGCGGCATCGCGGCCGACAACGATGCCTCGCTGCAATTGCACGAGCGGCTCGGCTTCGTGGAGACGGGGCGCCTGCCGGAGGTTGGCCGAAAATTCGGCCGCTGGCTCGACCTCGTCTTCATGCAGAAGGTGCTGGACTGATGTCCGGCTTACCTTCTGAGGATGATCCAAACCGCGTGGACGATGCCGGGGATGTAGCCGAGCAGCGTCAGGAGG
>JACCSN010000370.1 GCA_013812985.1 Hyphomicrobiales bacterium
TAGAGGCGAAGGTTCAGCCCGCCCTGCCCGTCCATAAGCTCCTCTCGGCCTCCGGCCGGGCGTTCGGACGAAACTTTGGGAGACGAGCGAACGGCGCCGGCCGCGGAATGCTAGCCGCTGATGATTAAATCGAACATCCAAGCCGCGCCCAAAGGGGCGAGGTTTCACCGATCTGACCGTGCATGGGAGCGCTTATCACCGAGGCTGATCCCGTCGTCAAGCAACGTCGGCGAGCGTGGATTTGGACAGCTGCCGGGAGGGAGAGACCGAAAGCGCCGGCGGCTTACGCCCCTGCTCCGTCAGAACGAGCTCGCCAGCCCGGCGCGGATCAAAGCTCGGTCGGTGGTTCCGACGTCTTCGCCGCGGCGCGTCTCGCGCTTCGCCGAGCCTTCCACGATCAGATCGAGCGATTCGTGAACAGCCCATCGCGCCTCCGCGAAAACGGCTCGTTCCGTCTTCCTGTAATCGAGACCGATTTCCCTCGAGGCTTCGATCGATACGGCCGCACTCAGCTTCAAACGCTCCGTCGCGTCGTAGGTGATCTCCACCTCCGCCTCCTTGAATGCGCTCAGCGCCCGGCCGGCTTTACAAGCCGCAGCACCGTGATGTAGCCGAGAAAAACCTGCACGATCTCGGCCTGGTTCCGCAGTTCCTGCTCGACGAGCCGCTCAAGCTCGCCGCCGAGTTGCGGACGGGTGTATTCGTAAAAATTGCAGCGCATGGGAATCGAGGCGATCAGCCCTTTCAGCCCGCGCGCCCGGCCGTAATCGGTGATGACGAGGCGTCCCCCGGGCGCCAGAACGCGCCACATCTCACGCAGGGCTAACCGCTTCGCGTCGCTCGGCAGATGGTGGAAGAAGTAGGAGCTCGTGACCGCGTTCACGCCGCCGTCTTCAAGCGGCAGGGCTTCGGCGATGCCGACCTGGAATCGAGCCGTCGACCTTGCCGCCGCGGCCGACCGCCGAGCGAACTCCACCATTCCCGGCGTCGCGTCGATCCCGAGAACGCTTCCAGACACATCCGACGCCTGGCGCGTCAGGGCCCTTGCGGCGGTGATCGCGAGCTTGCCCGACCCGCAGCCCACATCGACGAGGCGGTCGCCCGGCCCGAGCGCCGCCGCGTCAAGGGTCGCCTGCAGGATCGCTTCCTGCTGGCCGAAGCTCAGCAAATTCTCGAGGATATCCACGCTGCCGACGCGGCCGTCGACCCGGATGCCGCGCGTGGTCAGTCCGGACAACCCGACCGGCGTCGAACCGCCCCCGCCCGGTTCCTCGACTCGCTCAAACTTCATCGACTCCGCTCCACAACGCGCACCCGCTACGAAATCCGGTCCCGACGCCAAGGTTCCTCGATTGTCGGTCTAAGGAGGGCATGCCGCACCTCTTGCATCAACAAAGCGCAGGACGCCGTTTCGATCACCGCCGATTTCGGACCGACGTGGATCATGGCGTAAGGTCGCCGCATAGACCTCTTGGCGCGCTCCTCTGGCGCCTTCAACGCGGCGACGCTGTCCGTCCTGCTCCTCGCCGCCGCCCGGCATGGCGCGACGAACCAGCGGACAGCCTTCCCCAACGCCTGACCATGCCGATGCTCAGCTACCAGGCCGAGACCGCCGGCGACCTTGAACTGCAGCGGGCCGTAGCCGCCCCGATCAGGATGAGGCGTTCAGCCGACGAGCTCAATGCAGCTGGTCCAGGATCCAGGGCCGCAGGACAGAGACGCGCGTGTAAATTCCGAACAGTTCCGGATCGGCGCAACCGCTGCCGGAGCTGGTGACGCCGGCAAGCAGCCTGTATTGGCCAGCGCCGTCCCTGAGGACGAGCGGACCGCCGGAATCGCCTTGGCATGCATCCTTGCCGCCCCGGTCATAGCCGGCGCAAAGCATGCGCGGGGTAATCTGGCCGTCATAGGAATCGGCGTCGTTGCAGTCCGACCTGGGCTGAATCCGCAAGGTCACCTGGCGAAGGTCGACGGGATAGGAGGCGCCGCGTTCGCTATTCGTCGTATCGCCCCAGCCTGTGGCGACGGCCAGCCTGCCGGGGGCCGCCAATGTCCGCGCCTGCTCCCGTGTGATCAGGCTCGGCAGACGGATGCCGGTCGCGGCGGTAGCCAGCTCGATGACGGCGATATCATAGTCGACGCCGCGGGCAGGATTCCAGTTTGGATGAAGGGTCACGTCCTTGATGTTGCGGCGCGTGCCGCCCCGGGCGAGCGATTGCGTGCCGGTGAGCACCTGCATCTGACGGACGGGGCGGGTCAAGTCATCCACGCAATGGGCCGCCGTAACCACGAATCGCGCATGGATCAGCGTGCCGCCGCAGAACAGCGCTTGAAAGTTGTCGGGAATGCTTTTTGCCAGAAGCCCTACCTGCCACGGCCACTGCCCCCGAGACGCTTGCGTTCCACCGACAATCTCGGATGGAGGAGGAAGGGCGGCGCGCCGAGGCCCGAGCACCCCTTGGCGATACGCATGCGCCTCGACGCGGGCGCGGATCCAGTTGTGTTGCTCCACCGCGAAGGCCGGGAGCCCGGCCATGAACGTCGCGGCGGCAAGAGTTAGACCACTGATCAACCTTGTGACGGCTGCCATGAAGACCCTCGAAATCATTTTCGCGTGGAACTTGCGATGCCGTGTTTCCGGACGGCTCGCTCAGCCTAGCCGGGCTAGCGTGCTCCGGCTTCTAAGTAGTTGTTGGGGAATTTGCAATTTTGCGATTCAGTTACCCGCAGAGCTAAGCCGGATAACGGATTCCGCCAAGCATTCACGCCACCGGTCATTGCCGTCCTTCGCCGTCAGCCTCGCTTGTT
>JACCSN010000377.1 GCA_013812985.1 Hyphomicrobiales bacterium
ATGGCGCTCGGCATCAAGCCGCCGCCGCTCGGCATCGTCATCCGCAACATGCTCCTGTCCTGCGAATATTTATACGACAACCCGCTCCACCTCTTCGTTCTCTCGGGGCCGGACTATTCCGAATCCCTGGTCAAGCAGACCAATCCGGAAATCTGGGAGAAGGCGGTCACAGCTCCCGCCAAACATTCGGCGCTGCATGGCTACGCCACTGTCGGCGCCATCATGACGGACCTCAACCCGCTGACCGGCAAGCTTTACCTCGAGGCGCTGCAGATGACGCGCGTCGCTCGCGAGGCCTATGTCCACCTCGGCGGCAAATACCCGCACCCGGAAACGATCATTCCCGGCGGCGTGACGACGACGCTCACCACGTCGACGCTGAACGAGTTTTACATGAAGATCCAGCAGTTCTTCGATTACGCAAAAAAGTGCATCGGCATCTGGGACGAGATTTTCGATTTCTTCTACGAGTGCGACCCGCGCTACATGGATTGCGGGCGTCTGCCGGCGACCATGCTCGACAACGGCCAGTGGGACCACGAGGACCATTACGACGCGACCTACGAGAACTGCAACGCCTGGGGCGAGAAGCGCTGGTCGACGCCCGGCATCGTGATCGACGGCAAGCTCGTCAGCACCCGTCTGACCGACATCAATGTGGGCCTCGAGGAGTTCGTCGAACATTCCTATTACGAAAAATGGGACGACTATCCCTTCAAGACCGACCCGCTCGGCAATCCGCTCTCCCCGCATCACCCCTGGAACAAGACGACCATCCCGCGGCCGGGCTCGCAGAACTGGAAGGAGCGCTATTCCTGGGCGACGACGCCGACCTGGGACCGGCGCGTCTTCGAGGCCGGCGCCTATGCCCGGCTCTATGTCTCCGCGCTGGCGCAAAAAATCCCGCAGAGCCACTATTTCGAATCGACCGGGTCGAGCCTGAAGCTCAACATCCCCAAGGGCGCCAGCAAGCCCGAAATGCTCATCGAATGGCGCGTCCCGGAAGTCTGGAACGCCTTCGAGCGCAACCGCGCCCGCGCCTACGCGGTCGGCTTCAACCTGATGGTGACGGTGGAGAACTGGGTGCGCGCGCAGGATCTCCTGAAGCGCGGCGAGAAACAGGTCGCCACGCCGTTCGAGATCCCTGCCAAGGGCCACCATATTGGCGTCGGCTTCTGGGGGGCGGGGCGCGGTTTCCTCACCCACCATTGCGAGATCAAGGACGGGCTCTTGGCGAACTACCAGATCGTCACGCCCTCGACCATCAACGCCTGCCCGCGCACGCCCTGGGGCGAGCCGGGACCCTACGAGCAGGCGGTGATGAACACCCGGATCGTGGAAAGCAAGTTCACGGACGAGGACAATTTCCAGGGCATCGATATCTTGCGCGCGATCCGCTCCTTCGATCCGTGCATGCCCTGCACCACGCACGTGATGGTGGAAGGCACCGACCGCGTCGTGACGCGGGATGTGACGACCTGCGCCTGCGGGGTTCATTAGATCGCTAAGACAGCTGAGAGGGCAGAACGCCTTGTCTGACGCGAGCACGCAGTCACCGGCCGTGCTGATCGGGATCGTCGGCTACACGCCGGTCGTCGACGCCTATCCGCTCGGGCCGAAGCTGATGGCGGCGCTCGAGGCGCGTCTCGCCGGCCGCGACGACATCGCGGTCGAGAACATGAGCTGGGGACCGATCCACGTCGTGCAGCGGTTCCAGGACGAGGGCGCCGCCCGCCCCGATCGGCTCGTGCTGGTCAGCGCGGCGTCGGTCAGCGCCTCCCCCGGCCGCGTCCGCGCCTTCCGCTGGATGGGCGGCAGCCTGCCGGCGGAGGCGATGCAGGAGCGCATGTACGAGGCCGTGACGGGCATCATCGACATCGAGAACACCCTCATCATCGGCGCGCATTTCGGCGTCTGGCCGGATGAGGCTTACAGCGTCGAGGTGGACTTGGCGGCGGACACGTTCGGGCGCATGGTCATCGCCGACAGCCAGGGCTGGGCGAGCGACTGGGCGCTCGCCGATCACCTCGGCTTTTCGCCGGAAGCGGCGATCGCGGAACTGGCGGAGACGGCAAGCATGCTCGCGCTGCATGGACCAAAGGCGGAAGTTTCCGTCGAACCGAAATCGGCGGAGGAATTCGCCAAGGTCGAGCCGTTCATCCGCAACCGGATCGCGGTCACGGCGTGACGCGATGGGCAAGAAAGGACGCCGCGATGGCGCTCTCTGAAACCGACCGGACGCCCGGCTTCGAAGCCGGTGAACGCGCGCTGGAGCGCCTCAAGGAGCGCGAGGAGATTTTGCAGATCTGCTACTGGTATCAGGGTGAAGGGCTCGGCGCCGCCTTCACGCCGCAATCGGTGATGCCGTTCCTGCAAGCTGGCCCAACCCGTGTCGCGGAAACGTTCGACCTGCTCGTCGAGGATGGCGACCTCCAGCGTGGCGAACGGGGCTACGAGTTCACGCCGGAAGGCAAGCGCAAGGCGGCCCGCATGTTCGTTGAGACCTTCACCGATTTCCAGCAGCCGGGTCACGGCGAGTGCCAGGACGGCTGCTGCGACGGCGACGAGCCGTGCGAGCACAACCATGCGCATGGCGGCCACGCTCATCCGCATCAGCATGGGAGCGCCGGCTGATCTTGAGCGGGCCAGGAGGCAAATGACGGCGAAGGTCAATCCAGGCGTAGCCCCGCTCGAACCGCCCCCGGCGTTGGACGGCGAGCCGCCGCAGCCGCTCATCGGCTTCCGCACCAACGAGGAATGGAATTCGCTCGTGGCCGAGGCGGGCGCCATGATAGAGGGCCTCGAGGATATCGGCGACGGGACCTTGCGCCGGCAGGTGTTCGGCGCCCTGGAGGGCATCGACGCCATCCACCGCGAGGCTCTGCACCGACTGGTCCGGCTCTTCAAGGAGGGCGTCCTGGAACAGGTGGTGACCGACCCGGCCATCCGGACCCTGATGGGCATGTACGATCTCCTGCCGCCGGAAAAGCCGGGCTGCGCCAGGATCTGGGATTTCTTGCCGGAGGGGGACGGGGCGATCGGGCCGGCATCCGGCAAGGGAGGGCGAAGCGAGGCGCCGGTCGCGGCGAAACGTCCCGAGGCGCCGCCCCATTGGACGCCGGCCCCGCTCTTGCACCCGCCCGTGAACGGTGAAGCCGTGATCTGCCGGTTCGATGAGGGAGACGTTCTGATCGCCGACGTGCGGGGAGACATCTTCGCCGCCTTGGCCTGGTGCCGTCACCACGACGCCCCGATGCTGAGCGGCACGCTGTCGAACTATTCCTGGGCGTGCCCGCACGGCGCGGGTTGCATCTACGACATCCGCGGCGGCGCGCGGCTCGGCGGCGGCCCGCCGCTCGATTGCCTGCCGGTGCGCAGGGACGAGCGCGATCGCCTGCTGATCGGCTTCGGCATCCCGTTCGAGCCGCGCCTGCCGGTTTTTTGAGCCCGGGAGCGATGCCGATCCTTGTCGCCGGCGTCGGCAATGCCCTGAAAGGCGACGACGGTTTCGGCATCCAGGCGCTCGCCGCCTTCCGCCGCCAGAAACTCGCCGACGATGTCCGCTGCCTGGAGACCGGCATCGGCGGCATGCACCTCGTGCAGGAACTGATGCGCGGCTATGATGCCGTCATCTTGTTCGACGCGGTCGATCGCGGGGAAGCGCCGGGCCGGCTGACGGTGCTGGAGCCGATCCTTCCGGCGCTGGACGACCTCTCCGAAACCGAGCGCCGCGACTATTTCTCGGAAACACACTACGCCACGCCGATCCGAGCCTTGACCCTGGCGCGCGAGGTCGGCGCGCTCCCGCCGATCGTCCGGATCATCGGCTGCCAGGCGGCCGACGCGGATTCCTTCGGTCTCGGCATGCATCCGGCCGTCGAGGCGGCCATCCCCGAGGCGGTGCGGATGGCGACGGTGCTCGTCTGCGCGCTTATTATGGACGTTCGTAAGCCAGTGCCGGCCGAATAGATGCCAGGATCTTTAGTTTTTTAGAGCCCGTCCAATACTCCCACCTCATCCTGAGGAGCCTCAAAGGATCGTCCAGATTGCACCGGAGACGCATTCGACTTTCGGGGCGCCAGTCTCACGCCTCGATGTCGATCCACGCCGCCTGGAACGCCGGCATCTTTTCGCAGCGCGCCGTCAAGCCGGAGAGGGCCGGAAATTCCGTCTCCCCGACAAGGCCGGGATGAACGCGGCGTATGAAAGACAGGCCGACGGCCGCGGTGATGTCCGGCTGCAGCATGCGGTCGCCGACGAACCATGTCCCGTCGCCAAGCTCTCGGTCGAGTTCGCCAAGCCCGCGCCGGACAAAGCGGAGCAGCCCGTCGAGCTTTTCGGGCATCTGCTTGTCGGCCGGCCGGCGCCGCTCGCCGTTCGCCGTCATGGCGCGTTCGACAGTGCCGACCCCCAGCATCAGCGTGGCGAAGGCGCGCCGGCGGTCAGGCCCGGACGGCGGCATCAGGGCGAGCTCGGGACCGACAAGCTGGTCGAGCGCGTCGAGGATGGCGGCGCTGTCGATCACGCTCTCGCCTGTCGGTAGAACCAGAACCGGCACGCGGCCGACCGGGTTGCTCTTCTCGATGTCGGGCATGTCGGTCAGGGTGGAGAGGACCCGGCGTCGATAGGGAATGCCGAAATGCCGCAGGCTCACGGCGACGCGCCGCA
>JACCSN010000444.1 GCA_013812985.1 Hyphomicrobiales bacterium
CGGCCAAGAGCTGCGTCAGCCCGGGATTGGCCTGGTGCAGCCAGCGCCGCACCGTGATCCCGTTCGTCTTGTTCACGATCCGCTGCGGATGCACGAGATTGAGGTCGCGGAACACCGTCTGGCGCATCAGCTCGGTGTGCAGCGCCGAGACGCCGTTGACCTTGTGCGACCCGACAAAGGCGAGGTGGCCCATTTTTACGCGCCTGCCGTGGCGCTCATCGATCAGGGACGCTGACGACAGGAAGTCGTCGCTGGCGAGCTTGGCGGCCCTGACCGCCTCAAGATGGCGGGCGTTGATCTCGTAGATGATCTGC
Source organism: Hyphomicrobiales bacterium (assembly GCA_013812985.1). The sequence continues at coordinate 315 of JACCSN010000444.1, forward strand.
ATATGGCGCGGCAGGAGCCGCTCCAGGAGCGGCACCGGCCAGGTCTCCAGCGCTTCGGGCAGCAGCGTGTGATTGGTGTATGAGAATGTGTTGACGGTGATCTCCCACGCTTCATCCCAGGTGAGGCCGCGGATGTCGACCAGGATGCGCATGAGTTCCGCGATGGCGATGCTCGGATGCGTGTCGTTGAGCTGCACGGCGGCCTTTTCCGGCAGCGAGCGGATGTCGCCGTAGATGTTCATGTGCCGGCGGATGAGGTCCTGCAGCGACGCGGAGACGAAGAAATACTCCTGGCGGAGCCGCAGCGCCTGGCCGGCGGAGGTGGCGTCGCTCGGGTAGAGGATCTTGGAGATCGCTTCCGCCCGCGCCTGCTCGTTGAGGGCGCCGACATGATCGCCGCTGTTGAAGACATCGAGGCGGAGCGGGTCGACGGCGCGGGCCGACCACAGGCGCAGCGAATTCACATGGCGTCCACGCCAGCCGACGACCGGCGTGTCGAACGCGACGGCCTCGACCGTTTCGTCCGGGCGCCAGACGGCGCGCGGCTCGCCCCCGGATGTCCGGATCGTCTCGACCGAGCCGCCGAAATGGATGTCGAACACCGCTTCCGGCCGTTCGAATTCCCAAGGATTGCCGAAGGACAGCCAGTTCTCGGGATATTCCTGCTGCTCGCCGTTCTTGATTACCTGGCGGAACAGGCCGTGGTCGTAGCGGATTCCGTAGCCCCAGGCCGGGATCGCCAAGCTCGCCAGGCTTTCCATGAAGCAGGCGGCGAGGCGCCCGAGACCGCCATTGCCGAGCGCCGCGTCGGGCTCCGCCAGCCGGAGGCTTTCCAGGTCGACGCCGAGATCGCCCAGCGCCGCCCGGTACATATCAGTCACGCCGAGGCTGTGCAGGACGTCCCGCAGCAGGCGCCCGATCAGGAACTCCAGCGACAGGTAGTAGACCTTCTTCCGGTTCTCGATCCGCACTATCCGGTTGGACTCCATCCAACGGTCGACGATGCGGTCGCGCACCGTGAGCGCGGCCGCGACGAACCAGTCCCGGTCGCTGGCATTGGTCGGGCTCCTGCCGACCGACAGGGTCAGCTTGGCGAGGATCGCGCTTCTGAGGTCCTCCACATCAGCGTCGCTGAGCGGCGGGCGATAGGGCGTTACCATCCGATCCGTGCTGATGGCGGGACGGATTTCGTGAATGCGCTGTTCCATCGTTGGCTGCTCTGACGGCCCGTCCAGGTTAAGCATGGCTCAAGTCAACAAATCGCTACGACAGTCTCCCGCGCACCGCCAAATGTGCGGGTGTCGCACCCGCCGCGGCCGCATTCGGAACCAAGCGCCTCGACACCGGAATTCAGGCAGCGTAGGGGTCCGGCGACCTGCAAAAACGTGGAAGGCGATCCGCTTGCGCATCACCGATCTCAGGGAGCGCACCGTTCCCATATCCTCGCCGATCGCCAACGCCTATATCGACTTTTCCAAGATGACGCTGAGCCTTGTCGCGGTGGTGACCGATGTCGTCCGCGACGGAAGGCCCGTGGTGGGCTACGGCTTCAACTCCAATGGCCGCTACGGCCAAGGCTCCTTGATCCGCGAGCGGATCTCGCCCCGCATTCTGGAAGCCGCGCCTGAACAGCTTCTGAACGAGGCGGGCGACAATCTGGACCCGCACAGGATCTGGGCCGCCATGTTCACCAACGAAAAGCCGGGCGGGCACGGCGAGCGCTCCGTCGCCATCGGCACGATCGACATGGCGATCTGGGATGCCGTGGCCAAGATCGA
>JACCSN010000461.1 GCA_013812985.1 Hyphomicrobiales bacterium
ACATCGACGATCGCACGGCCGACGAGGTGGCCACGCACCTTGCCCGGGTGAAACGGCCGGCGTTCCAGCTTCAGCTCGACGGCCTCGGCGCCTTCGGTTCGCGCAAGCCACACGCCATCTTCGCCGGGGCGAAGACCGCGCCGGCGCTGAAGGAGCTGCAGGCGGAGCAGGAGCGCATCATGCAAAGGGTTGGCCTGGAGCCGGAACGCCGGAAGTTCACGCCGCATGTGACGATCGCGCGGCTGAAAGGCGCGAGCGAGACGGCCGTCGCCGCCTATCTGGCGCTCCGCGGCGACTTCAGGACCGCGCCGTTTCCCGTCGGCCGCTTCGTGCTGCTGTCGTCGCGAGCGTCAAAGGGGGGCGGGCCGTACGTGATGGAAGAGGCTTATCCGCTGGCGGCTTGAGCAGGCAGGAGCGCACGTTGTGGCGGCAGTGGATCAAATAGCCATCGGCCCTCTATGTCCGAAATGGGCTTACGGGCGTAAGTTCGCTGGTTTCGGACGTGGCATGGTCCAAGCGGCGCATGACCCGTTTTCCTTTCCAATTGATCGTGACGATCACCTGATGGTCGTAACTGGCCATCTCTTCGAGGGTTATCCGCAAGGCTGCAGCGTTCGCCCGGAGCAACGTCAATTTATTCGTGGGCACGACGACAATGGACAGATTTCGTCCGATCAGGTTCTGCTGAGATGAGAGGTTATCATCCGACGTGATCAGGACATCGAAGCGCCCAACGATGAGAGCAAGCAGTTCACCGTTGTCTTTGCCCTTCCAACCTTCCACTTCCACGGAGGATATTTCATGGCCGGGCAGCACGTGTCGGAGCTGGCGCGGTATATTCTCGTCAAAGAACACGCGCACGGGCTAGGCTCGGTTCACGCGCCTGTGTCACGTCGGGCGCGGATTGCTTCAGCGCTTCGCAGGCCTGCAAGAGCGCCTTGCGGATGTCCTCGCGATCCAGGGTCGGGAATTCCTCTAAGACATCGTCAATCGAGTAGCCGTCCGCGAGGTTTTCAAACAGGATTTCGGCTTGGACGCGGGTGCCCCGGAATATCGGACGGCCGCCCAGGATGCGCTTGTGGGATACGATTACGGGATCGTGCGCCAGAGTCGCTTTTGTCATGCGGATTTCCATGAACCGGAGGAGGTTTTTACTCGGATAGCATGAATCCTTGAATTCAGCGCCATGCTTGGCGATTGGGCCGCCTAGAAAAGTCTGCAATGCAGGCTCTTGATTTCTGATGTCGGTCAAACAAACAGCCCGTGCATGCGCCAGGCCGGCTGAGCGGTTTCACGGCCGTAAAGACCCTCGCGAAACAGCCAATAGCGGCGACCCTCGCCATCCTCCACCCTGAAATAATCGCGGGTCAAGCGCGTCTGATCGTCCGGCCGCCACCATTCCGGCGCGATCCGCTCCGGGCCTTCCGCCCGCGCCACGTGGTAGAGCACGCGCCGCCAGCGGAAGCGCAAGGGTGGGCCGTCCGGCACCTCGGCCAGAACCTCGATCGGCTCGGGGCGGGCGAAAAGCCGCAAAGGACGGTCGGGCGGCGTCTCGGCCAGCTCATCCGGCGCGGCCCAGGCTAGCGCGATCCCGGCCGCGGGCGCCGCGGCGAGGCTGGCGAGCGGCCGGGCGATCGCGGCGCGCTCGGGGATATGCGTATCGACCGGCAATAAGCGGGTGACCCGCTCAGCTCCAATTCGGGCGCCCAGCCGGTCGACCAAACGGCCGAGGTCGGCCCCGCTCGCCACCTCGCCCGCAAGATCAACCTGCCCCGCGTCGAGCGGCTCGGCCTCGGTCACGGCAAGGCGAACGATGTCGAAGCCGAAGCCGGCGTCCCGTTCGTCGCCGATCGCCCACATCCGCTCGGCGAAAAGCATCGCCACATCGTCTGCCGCCCGGATGGGGCTCGCCGTGCCGATGGCCGCGCGAAAAACCTCGCCGTCGAGGCGGAAGAATGCCGCCTCGATCGAGCGGGCGCCGAGGCCGCGCCGCTCCAGAGCGGGGGCCAGGGTGCGGGCGAGCGAGCGCACCGTCTCCAGGAGCGATTCCTGATCGGCCACCGGCTCGGCGAAACGGCGCTCGGCGGAAAGCCGTGGCGTCGGCCGGCGCGGCGACAGCACCTCGTCCTCGCCCCCCAGCGCCTGGTCGAGGCGGCGCACGAGCTCCAGCCCGAAACGCGCGGCCAGCGGCGCTCTCGGCTTGCCGAACAATTGGCCGATGCGCTTCAGGCCGAGCCGGTCGAGAAGCGCCGCCTGCTCCGTCCCGATGCGGAGCGCCGCCACTGGCAGATCGGCCAGAGCCTCCGCTTCCACGCCGGGCTTTACCGATCCGCCGCCGCCATGATGCGCGACCGCCCAGGCCGCTCCCTTCGTCGAGGCGATCGCCCCCCGCGCCTCAAAGCCTTGGCCGGCGAGGCGGCGGAGGCAATCGGCCAGGAGCGCCGCTTCCCCGTCTTCTGCGCCCCCCTTGCCGCCCTGAGGGGCGAAGAGATGCGCGCAGCCGGAAATGTCAAGAAACAGACCGCGCGGCGGGTCAAGCGCGATGAGCGGCGTATAGCGGTCGCACCAATCGGCGATCCTTTCCAGGAGAGCGTGGTCGGCCGCCTCGTCGGCTTCCGTGACGGCGAGGTTGGGAAGCGCGCCGCGCGCATCCGCCAGGCTCATGCCGATGCGGATGCCGCGGGTTTCGGCGACACGGTCGACGGCGACGACGCGGAGCGCGCTCTTGATCTTCGCCACGACAGCAAGCGGCGCGCCCTCATGACCCGTGTCGGCCGCCGGCGGCCTGGAGGCGGCTTTCGCCCGCCAAGCCGCTTTCGGCCGCCCCGCTGCTTCGGCTCGGATGAGACGGTCGGTCGAAAGCCGTGGCAGCGACAGGCTGAGGATCCGCGTGCTCCTTCCTTGCGTCCCGCCGCTCGGCAAAGCATCGCTCATACGCATTCCACTCCACAGTGAAGAGCCCCGTCCGTCCTCCCCGGTTCTTTTCCAGCGCGACCCGCCAGGCGACGCGGCCCAATCCGGCCCTGAAGCCGCCGATCGTGCCGGCCGGCGCCGGCGCGAGGCGGAAGCGGAACTCCGCCGCGCTGGGCTCCGCCTCGCCGGAAACGCGCAGGAGGAAGCCGGTGACGCCGGCCTGGCGCGCCCTGAGCGCGCAGCGGCGCGTCGCGGTGAGCTCCAGCGAGACCTGCCGCAACTCGCAGATCGCCACCCCGACGCCTGGGCACGACAGCGCCGCCTCGAAAGCCCAGAGCGCCTCCGCCTCGTCGCGGGCGGCGACCTCGATGATGCGGCCAGGATCAAGCCCAAGCGCCAGGAGACCCGGCCCGTAGAGCTTTCCGGCTTCCCGACGCGACCCGGCCTCGCTGATCCACAGGGCGGAACAAACGCCGCCGGCTTGGCCCAACCGGGCGAGAAGCGCCAGGACGAAGCCCGCAGCGGCTCCGCCATCCCGGCTCTCGCAGGCGCGGACTTCATGCAGGGTGGCGAGCGGCAGCCCGCCGCCCAAGGCTCTGTCGAGCGCGGCGACGCCCAGCCGCAATCGCCCACGCCGCTCGCGCGGTCTCAGGCCCGCGGCCGCGCTGTCGGAGGCAGGATGGCCAGCTTTGCGATGTAGACTCCTCTCCCCCTCGCCCGGCCGCGACAGGCCGACCGACCTCTCCCCGGAGGAGAGAGGAATTGCGCCGGCTTTGGCGGCTGGGCCATTTCCCCTGCCGCCGACCACGGGAGGCGCATCCAGCACAAGCCGGTCCGCCTCGGCGAGGCGGCCTTCAAGGCGGGCAATGTCCTGGCGCAGGCGGCAAAGCTCCGCTTGCGCCGCAACATGGGTGGCCATGGCGGGCTCAGGGCTGTTTGTTCTATCTTTGTTCTATTAGATTGCGGAACGGTGGAGAGGAGTCAAGCCGGTGTCGCAAGTTCCGCAATTATCTGCGAAACGTCGCGAACACGTCGTTTCACTCCCACTCGATCATTTCTTTGGAAGCTAAGCCGCTGTTAACGCGGATTTTTCTTGTTCGATGACGGACATTCCCCCGGCCCCCTATCCGTCAGAAATCTAAGCTATTGGTGATTGGCCGAGTTCACCCAGACCGGCTCCCAAGCGGGAGGCGGCGTGACGGTAGCTGGTCCTTCGATGGTTATTGAACTATAGGCCGTGCTCACACGGCCGTACTTGAAGCGGGAGAAAAGCATGAGTTCGTCGTTACCCGGCGACTGTAGACCCACGATCGGTAATAGTCGCGCATCGGCTCATCGGGCCTCGGTATGCGTGACCATGGCGTCTTATGATCCGCGTCCAGTCGGCCTCATGAAGTTCATGGCTTCCGCCCTCGATCCGCCAAAACTCCGCACCATCGACCAGACCCAGCCAAAAGTTCGCAGAACCCGTCCGGCCACCACAGCATCGACACCATCGCGCCTATGACGAGCAGAACCGGAGGATCGGAAGGGTCACCCAAGCTCTGCGTGAACAACTCGGCGTCGCCAGTCCGGATTGTGCGCACCTGTCGGCACCCTGAGCTTCGTACCGCTGCTTGGAAGGCGTCAGGATCATTTCTGGCACCTTGACGTAAAGGGAGGCCACCTCGCCGGAGCTGTTCGCCAAGTGGCGGATCGACAGCGAGTTGCAGTAGGGCGTTGCCGAAACGTCGATCTCGTCGGCCGTCGAGATCGGGTCGCGGCGCTCCGTCGACCCGCCATGATTCCGGACCCGAGCGCTCGAGCAACATAGAGCGGTCTTCGACGTCTGTCAGGCTCAGCCGCAGCGTTCGCGTCCGCCAGGATGTGTCCAGCACCCACACGTAGCTGGCGCCGAAAGATTGCTTTCCGGCCTGCACCAAGGTCAAGCGCATCGCTAGTACGGGAATCCACCTTTAGCGAAAAATCGCCAAAACCCGATTCAGTTAATCTCTGACGGATTCTAAGCTACCTCGCCGGGCTTCTTGAGGAGGTAGCATCCGGTGATTTTCCAGGCGCCGTCGGGCTGGCGCTCGAACGTATAGACCGCCGTCCAGAACTCGCCGGCGGCATCGACGATGTCGACGGTCTGCCGCAAGGCGCCGCCGGGCGTTTCCTCCAGCGCGCCGAATTCGTGCGACATGGAGCGGTAGACGGGCTTGTAGCCCTGGCGCACCATCTCCATGAAGATCTCGGCGCTCGGAAAGCTGCCGGTGATGTTGGGCGCCGCGAAGGAATACGCGGTGGCGCCGTCGTCGCTCAGGAAGGCGTTCAGCTGCTGCCCGATCGCGCTTTGGACCGCGGCGCGATCCGCTTCCTCGAAGGCGGCCACCGGTCCGGAAAGGCCGACAACGAAGGACAGGACAAGAAGGACGCGCATCCGAAGGCTCCCTGAATCTCTCGAGCGAGAATAGGACCGTGCTCGACCGTGGCAAGACGGCGCGCCGCGGCCAGTCGTCACGATGGCGAGAGCCGGACCTGGCCGGTCGCTACTCAATCCCCAGCCGCTCCCTCAAGAGCGCGTTCACAGCCTGCGGGTTGGCCTTGCCGCCGCTCGCCTTCATGACCTGGCCGACGAACCAGCCGAGCATGGCCGGCTTGGCTTTCGCCAGAGTCGCCTTGTCGGGATTGGCGGCGATCACCTCGTTCACGGCCTTCTCGATCGCGCCGGCATCGGTGACCTGGCGCAGCCCGCGGCTCTCGACGATGGCGCGCGGGTCGCCGCCCTCCGAGAGCATGATCTCGAACACGTCCTTGGCGATCTTGCCGGAGATCACGCCCTCCTTCTGCAAGTCGAGCAACTCGCCCAGCTGGGGCGCCGAGACGGGTGAGACTTCGATGCTCTTTCCCGTTCGGTTGAGCGCGCCGAGGAGCTCGTTGATCACCCAGTTCGCAACCTGCTTGCCGTCGCGCCCGCGTCCCGCCGCCTCGAAGTAGCTGGCAATCTCGCGATCGGAGACGAGCACGTTGGCGTCGTAAGGGGAGAGGCCGTATTCGACCTGGAACCGCTCCTTCTTGGCGTCGGGCAGCTCCGGCAAACTTTCCGCCAGCGCCGCGATATAGGCATCGTCAAGCTCCAGCGGCAGCAGGTCCGGATCGGGGAAATAGCGGTAGTCATGCGCCTCCTCCTTGGAGCGCATGGAGCGCGTCTCGCCGCGGCCTGGATCGAAGAGTCGCGTTTCCTGGTCGATCAAGCCGCCATCCTCCAGGATGCCGATTTGCCGGCGCGCCTCGTATTCGATCGCCTGGCCGGCGAAGCGGATCGAGTTGACGTTCTTGATCTCGCAGCGCGTGCCGAGTTCTGCGCCCGGCCGGCGCACCGAGACATTGATGTCGGCGCGGAGGTTGCCTTTCTCCATGTCGGCGTCGGAGGTGCCGAGATAACGCAGGATGGTGCGCAGCTTGCTGATGGTGGCTTTCGCCTCGTCGGCGGAGCGTATGTCGGGTTTCGACACGATTTCCATCAGCGCCACGCCCGAGCGGTTGAGGTCGACGAAGCTCATCGTCGGATGCTGGTCGTGCAGCGATTTGCCGGCGTCCTGCTCCAGATGCAGGCGCTCGATGCCGACGCGGATATCCTCGAAGCCGCCGTTCTTGTCCGGCCCGACTTCGACGACGACGGTCCCCTCGCCGACGATCGGCTGGTCGTATTGGGAAATCTGGTAGCCCTGCGGCAGGTCCGGATAGAAGTAGTTCTTGCGGGCGAAGACGGAGCGATTGTTGATCCTGGCCTTGAGGCCGAGCCCGGTCCGGACCGCCTGGCGCACGCATTCCTCGTTGACGACCGGCAGCATGCCCGGCATGGCCGCATCCACGACGCTGACATGGTCGTTTGGATCGCCGCCGAAGGCCGTCGAGGCGCCGGAGAAGAGCTTTGCTTCCGAGGCGACCTGCGCGTGGACCTCCAGGCCGATGACGATCTCCCAATCGCCGGTCGCGCCGGGGATCAGGTTCTTCGGATTGGTGTTGCGGGTTTCTTCGAAAGGCATAAGCGGTCCGGAAGGGACGATCGACTTCCGGTTAGTCACTCCGGCGCAAGGCTGCAAGGCGTCCGCTCAACGCAGGGCGTCCAGCAGCATTTCCCCGAAGCGCGCCGTATCCGCCGCCTTGATCACCCGCGCGTTCGGCCCGCGCGGCTTGAGCCTGGGATCGGCGAGGTCGTGGTCCGGGAGGATCGGCGACGAGACGCTGCAATAGGCCCGCGTCAGCT
>JACCSN010000481.1 GCA_013812985.1 Hyphomicrobiales bacterium
GTGTAGGGCCGCGGCCCGGCCGGAGGCTCGCCGAGCGCGGGAGCCTCCTCGAGCGCGGGGGGCTCAAGCCGCGGCTCGGCCGTTTCTGTCGCCCCGGGCGTCGGCTGGACGATGATGCGCCGCGACGGCGCCGGTTGGGCGGCGTCCGGGGCAGGCTGGATGATGATCTGCCGTTGCGGGACCGGCTCCGGCGCGGGAATCACGCGAACCCTTCGCTCGACGCGCGGCTGAGGCTCGGGCTGCACCTGCAACCGCCGCGGCACGGCCGATGAGGGCTGCTCCAAAGCCGGATCGGGCGGCTCGAGCGGCGCGTCGCGCCCCAGCGCGTCCTCGACAAGATCCTCGAAACTCTCCTGCGCCACAGCCCCGAATGGGGCGGCGGTCAACGAAACGGCCAAGCCTATTGTGGCCCATAACTTGCGCACGGGTTGCTCTCCTGAGGCGCCTCGCCGGAGGCGACGGGCCCAAAACGATTGGGCGGCGCCGGGAGCTTACTCAAGCATTGACGATTTCGCCACCGTTAGGATGCAGCACCTGGCCGGTAAAATACGACCCGTCATTGCAAGCCAGGAACAGATAGGCCGGGGCCACCTCGTTCGGCTGGCCGGCCCGGCCGAGCGGAACGTCGGTCCCGAAGCTCGCCACCTTGTCCGGTTCGAAGGTGGCCGGGATGAGCGGCGTCCAGATCGGCCCAGGCGCCACCGCGTTGACGCGAATGCCCTTTTCGGCCAGCTGGCCGGAGAGCGAGCGGGTGAAAGCGACGATGGCGCCCTTGGTGGAGGCATAATCCACAAGGTGCTCGCTGCCACGGTAGGCCGTCACCGAGGTCGTGTTAACGATCGAAGCGCCCTCTTTCATGTGCTTAAGCGCAGCCTGGGCCATGAAGAAATAGCCGAAAATGTTGGTGCGGAAGGTCTTTTCGATCTGCTCCTCGGAAATCTCGGTCAGATCGCCCGATTCGTGCTGCTCGGCCGCATTGTTGACGAGCACATCGATCCGGCGAAAGCGCCGAAGCGTCTGCTGCATCGCGTCTTCGCAAAACGTCTTGTCGCCGACATCGCCGCGGATCAGCAGGGCGTTCCGGCCTTCCGCCTGGATGAGAGCCTCCGTGTCGCGCGCGTCGCGATCCTCTTCCTTGTACACGATCGCGACATTCGCGCCCTCGCGGGCAAAAAGCACCGAGACGGCGCGTCCGATGCCGGAATCGCCGCCGGTGACGACGGCCGCCTTGCCTTCGAGCCGTCCGCTGCCGGGGTAGCGGGGCTGAAAATCCGGCTCCGGCCGCATTTCATGCTCGCGGCCCGGCTGACGGTCCTGGTGCTGGGGCGGCTGGCCCTGGTCCTCGTCGCTCATTCCAACCTCATAAGCTTAATACCCGTCATGCGAAGTTGCGGGACAATGAGCGATTGAAGCCACGGTTCCGGGATTCTCGACATCCTCATGCCGCAAGCTTCAAGTCCGCCACGAACGCCAGATACTCGCGCTCCTTAGCGGCCGCGTCGCAGAGCCGCAGCAGGTAAGACGGGTGCACCGTGAGGAGAACGCGGAAGCCACGCGGATCGTCGCCGATCGTTCCGCGCTCGCTCATCACCTTGACCGCGCGACCATGAATCGCCTGGCCCGCGGTTCCGCCCAGCGCCACGACAAGGTCAGGCTTTACCACCGCGAGCTCCCGCTCCAGCCACCATCTGCAAGCCTCGATCTCCGGCCGGTCCGGCTTCTTATGGATGCGCCGCTTGCCCCGCGCTTCGAACTTGAAATGCTTCACCGCATTGGTGACGTAGACCTCGCCGCGATTGATCCCCGCCTCTTCGAGAGCCCTGTCGAGGAGCTGCCCCGCGGGGCCGACGAAGGGCAGGCCCTGCAAATCTTCGTGATCGCCGGGCTGCTCGCCCACCATCATGATGCGGGCCGTTCCCCCGGTGGCCAACGGCGGCCCGGCGCCGAACACGGTCTGCGTCGCCGGCGCGAACAGCGGGCAGCGCTGGCATCCCGCCGCCTCGCGGGCGATCTCGGCGAGCGGTGCGGCGTCGGACGTCGGGGCGATGGCGGCGCTAGGCGCCCGAATGAGCTTCCTCGGCACGGTGGGCGCGGCGGCCATCATGCCGGCGCTCCGCGCCTGAGCGTCCGCCAGGAGCTCGGGGATGAGCGTGGCCTCCGGCAGGTTGCGCCAGTAGCGTTTAGGCATCTCGGCCCGCATCATGTCCGGATTGACGCGCGCCGGATTGAACGTCGCCCGCCAATACGTCCGCCACCAATCGTCGAGGTCGTCCCCCGCCGGCGCGTTCTCCCGCGGCGCCGCAGGGCCGGAAAGGAGCGCTTCGCCGGTCCAATGCAGCAATCCGATCGGCGTCAGGATCGACCAGCGCATGGCGCTGAAACGGTCGACGAAAAACGGCGCGGCGCGGTCGAGCACGTGATGCTCCGGCTCAAACCAGGCGACGAAACGCTCGCCATCCTTGCCCTCTTCCGGCTCGACGCGCCGGAACCGCACGAATGCGTGCATCTTGTGGACCTCGCGTGCGATGGTTTTCTGCATGCGCAGCAGGCGATGCACCAGCGGGTCGGCGGCGACCCTGAGGAGATGCCGCTCGCCATGCGTCAGGCGCCAGAGCAGCTCATAGAGCAGGCCCAGCCGTCCGGCGTCCTTGTGGCAGATGACGTCCTCCGCGAGCGGCACGAAGCCGGACGGAACGGACACGGGGCAGCCGACCGGCAGAGCAGGCTTGGAGAACAGTCCGTTCTCCCTCCCGTCGCGCCAGATCACGTCCTGAGGCGCAACGTCTTGCGCCAGCAAGCGGCGCGCCGCGTCGCGGAACTCCGCAATATCGTGTGGGCGCGGCAAGCCGATTTCGAGCATCAGCCGAAGAGGCCGAGCTGCTCGGCCGGCGCGACAAATCGGTCGCGCAGATCGACACGGTCGGCCAACCTCACCGGACGGTAATCGGCCGCCACGACGAAGGGCAGCATCCGCTTCACCGACGCGGCAAGCCTGCCAAGGTCGTCCAGCCTGAGCGTCCGATGCCGGCGGCTCTCCAAGATGCGGTCGACGCTCTTCTTGCCGAGCCCGGGCACGCGCAAAAGCAATTCGCGCTCCGCCGCGTTCACGTCGATCGGGAAACGGTCGCGGTTGCGCAGCGCCCAGGCGAGCTTCGGGTCGATGGCGAGGTCCAGCATCCCGCCGTCGGCTCCGGCGACGATCTCGTCAGCCGAAAACCCGTAATAGCGCATGAGCCAGTCGGCCTCGTAGAGCCGGTGCTCGCGCTTCAGCGGCGGCGCCTTGGGCGGCAATTGGCGGCTGGCGTCGGGTATCGGGCTGAAAGCGGAATAGTAGACGCGCTTCAAGCGATAGCCGGCATAAAGCTGCGAGGATGTCCCCAGAATCGTGGCGTCGCTTGCTCCGTCCGCGCCGACGATCATCTGCGTGCTCTGCCCGGCCGGCGAGAAGCGCGGCGCCTGCTTGCCGCTTCTGGACGCCTCGCCCCGGGCTTCCTCGATCCGGAGCCGCAAGGTCGCCATGCTCTTGCGGATCGACCTGGTTTCCTTCTCCGGGGCGAACCGCTTCAGCCCCGCTTCCGTCGGCAGCTCGATATTGATCGACAGCCGGTCGGCGTAGCGGCCCGCCTCGGCGATCAACGCCTCGCTCGCTTCAGGGATCGTTTTCAGATGAATGTAGCCCTGGAACAGATGCTCTTCGCGCAGGCTCTTCGCCACCCGGACCAGCTCCTCCATCGTGTAATCGGCGGACCGGATGATGCCGGAAGAGAGGAACAGCCCCTCGATGTAGTTCCGCTTGTAGAATTGGATGGTGAGGTCGACGACTTCCTCGGCGCTGAAGCGGGCGCGCCGGACATTGGAGGACCGGCGATTGATGCAATAGGCGCAGTCATAGACGCAGAAGTTCGTCAGCAGGATTTTCAGCAGCGAGACGCAGCGCCCGTCCGGCGTATAGGAATGACAGATGCCCATGCCCATCGTGGAGCCGAGACCGCCGGTCTTGCGCGAGTCCCGCTTCGACGCGCCGGACGAAGCGCAGGACACATCGTATTTCGC
>JACCSN010000071.1 GCA_013812985.1 Hyphomicrobiales bacterium
CTGAAGGCCGGCGCGGACGCGCTAAAACTGTTTCCCGGCGAAGCGCTGCCGCCGGCGGTCGTGAAGGCCTGGAAGGCCGTGTTCCCGCCGGCCGTGGCGATGCTACCGGTCGGCGGCATCGCGCCCGAGACGATGGCGGGTTACGTCGCGGCCGGCGCGGCGGGTTTCGGCATCGGCTCGGCGCTCTACAAGCCGGGCATCGACGCCGCTGAAATTGGGCGGCGGGCGGAGGTTTTCGTGAGGGCTTGGCGGGAGGTTTGTCATCCCGGAAACCGAGCCCGCGAGGTTGTCCGGGATCCATAAACGCCGGAGGGCGAAAGGCAGCCTGAAACGCTTCTCGTCCTTCTGATCTCTTCGGCGTTTATGGATCCCGGACTTGGCCGAAGGCCAATCCGGGATGACAAAGGCGTGGGGCATTCCTTGAGCAAGCCGACGGAAGGCACTGTGGCGGCAGACTCCCAAGCCTCGCCTGGCAAGGGAAAGCCCCACACCCGCCGCTGGGCGGCGCAGCGCTGGCTCATTGACAACGTCATCGCCGCCAACGGCATCGACTGGGATCAGCCGCGCTCCGTCTACCTGAACGCGCCCTGTGGCATGGAGGCGGCGCCGGATTTTGCGGCGATCCGCGCAAGCGTCAAGAAATTCGCCGATTGCTCCCCGGCATTCGAGGCGTTTGCCCGCCGCCGCCAGGCCAAGGCGGAAGCGGCCGAGGCCGCCGGCCAGCTCGTGACGGCGCGCGGAAACTATTTCGTCGCGGCGATCCATTGGGGCGCGGCGCAATGGCCGATCGAGGAGAACAACGAAGCGAACCTCGCCTTCAATCGCTCCAAGCGCGACTGCTACGCGGCCTATGCGCGGCTGGCCGACCACCGCGTCGAGGCTGCCTGGATCCCGTTCGGCGACAAGGCGCTGCCGGCTTGGCTCCACCTGCCGCCCGGCTATGCGGGCGGACCCGTTCCCGCCGTTGTGGCGGTTCCGGGGATGGACTCGTTCAAGGAGGGCCTTGTCTCGCTCTATGGCGATCCGTTCCTCAGCCGCGGCATGGCGGTGCTCGCGCTGGACGGGCCGGGCCAGTACGAGAGCGCGGTGCTGGGCGTTCCGGTCAGCATGGAGAACTGGCTCCTGGCCGGCCCCGCCGTCAGGGACTGGCTGCTCCAGCGCCCCGAAATCGACCCGGCGCGGATCGGCATTGCCGGGCGCAGCTTCGGCTCCTTCTTCGCGACGATCATCGCCGCCAGCGAGCCGCGCTTCGCCGCCTGCGCCGTCAGCGCGGTCTGCCACGAGCCGGGTTTTCACACGATCTTCGAGGAGGCTTCGCCGACCTTCAAGATGCGCTTCATGTATATGGCGGGTTTCTCGGACGAGGACGCCTTCGACGCGTTCCGCAAGTCGCTCACCTGGGAAGACTACGCGGAGACGATCCGCATGCCCTATCTCTGCCTCGCCGGCGAGCACGACGAACTGAGCCCGCTGGAGCACACCTTTCGGCTGATCGATCGCCTCGCCGGGCCGAAGCAGCTCGTCATCTACCAGGGCTCGCGGCACTCGATCGGCGGGCCGGCGGCCCAGAACGGCCCGCATCCGCCCGGGCTCGTCGCGGACTGGATGGAAGCGCGGCTGTCCGGCACGGAGACGGCAAGCGAGCGCTGGTTCGTCGAGACAAGCGGGAAGGTGGTGAAGACGCCGCTTTAGCGTCCGTCCCGAACCTTCCAAACGCTGTACACAGCCCTCATCCTGAGGTGCGGAGCGAAGCGAAGCCTCGAAGGACGAGGGCGTATCCAGCGCTCGCCGGACCGTCCTTCGAGACGCCGCTCCGCGGCTCCTCAGGATGAGGGTGGGAGTGTTAGGGACGGGCTCTTGGACCACGAGCGGCCGGAAGCTGAATTGCGAGGGCTGCGGAAGACTCAGACAGGGGTAAACCGCTCCACCTTGATCTGGTCGGACCTTTTCATGGCCTCCGCCAGATCGTGCTGCATCTGCAAGCCGGCCCAAACCTCCGGCTTGCCGCCGAAAGCCTTGGAAAGTCGGATCGCCATTTCCGGCGAAACACCCCGGCGCTCATTCACCAACTCCGAAAGCGCCACACGGGACACGCCAAGCTTTCTGGCGGCGTCGGTGACAGTCAGCCCAAGCGGCTCAAGGCATTCCTGCCTGACGATCCGGCCGGGATGCGGCGGTGAGTGCATCATTCGCGTCGCTCCTAATGGTAATCGACCAAGTCCACCTCAGTCACGTTTCCATCATCAAGCCGGAAGACCACACGCCAGTTGGCCCGGACCGTCACGGCCCAGGAGCCTTTCAGGTTTCCCTTCAGCGGGTGCAGCCTGAATCCCGGTAGGTCAAGGTCGCCCGCCTCCGTCGCGCGATCAAGAAGGGCCAGAATATTCTCGATTTTATCAAGATGTTCCGACGAGACCCCGCTCCGATCGCCTTGTTCGAAGAGGCGCTTCAAGCCGCGATGGCGGAAACTCGCGAGCATGATTGTATGTAGCATATAACGATACGGGTTACAACAAAGTCAAGCGACGGCGACTCGCGGGAACGATGGACTCAGGCTGTTGAGGGGGGCAGCGATATGCCATCGTAACGCATCGCTGCGTTCGCAACGACAGACGGGGAGGACGCGCATGCCCAACCGCTTCGAGGCCGAGAAGAAGAAGCGGCTTGCCGCCGCGCGCAAGATCCTCGCGGGCGAGCCGGGGGGGAAGCTCCTCGCCGCCTTCGCCGAGCTCCTGTTCGAGCATGCCGCCGGCGAAGACCTGATCGAATACGAGCCTTTCCGCCTCGCCGAAATCTGCCGCGAGGCGTTCAGCTTCTTCCGAAGGCGGAGCGAGCCGACCGCGGTCAGGGTCGCCGACCTGCCGGGCAAGGATGTGAAGGCCCGGTCGCATTCCGTGATCGAGCTTCTCGCCGGCAACCGGCCGTTCATCTTCGATTCGGTGCTGGCGGAACTGCAGGCTTCGGGCCATGCGGTGCGGCTGATCGTGCATCCGATCATGGAGGTCGAGCGGAGCGAGGCCGGCGAGGCTCTGAGCGTCGCGCCGGCCAAGCGGGGCGCGCCAGCGGCGAAGCGGCGCGAAAGCTTCATCCATGCCCATGTGCCGCTGATCCGCGACCCGGCGGCCAAGGAGGCGCTTGCCGGCGGCCTTAAATCGCTCCTGGCCGAAGTCCGCCAGGTCACCGACGACTGGCGGCCGATGCGGGCCCAGCTCCGCGGGGCGGTCAACGATCTGCGCAACGACCCGCCGCCGCTCTCCGAAGATAGCGTCGAGGAGGTCATCGCGTTCCTGGAATGGCTGGAGGCGGATAATTTCGTCTTCCTCGGCACTCGGGAATATTCCTACGGGGCCCTCGACGACGCCGCGATGGACCAGCCGAGCGCCGGCGGGCTGGGGCTGCTCGCCGATCCGGCTGTCAAGGTGCTTCGACGCGGCGGCGAGCTCGTCACCATGACGCCGGAGCTTCGCGCCTTCCTGACGTCCGCCGATCCGCTCATCGTCACCAAGGCCAACGTCAAGTCCCGCGTGCACCGCCGCGACTACATGGACTATGTCGGCGTCAAGCGCTTCGACGACGGCAAGGTGGTCGGCGAGCTGAGAATCGTCGGCCTCTTCACCTCGACCGCCTTCACCAGCTCCGCGACGAAAATCCCGCTGATCCGGCGAAAGGTCGCCGGCGTCCAGAGGCGCGCCGGCTTCGACCCGCTCAGCCATTCCGGCAAGGCGCTCTTGAACATCCTGGAGCATTATCCGCGGACGGAGCTGTTCCAGGCCGATGAGGACCAGCTCCTTGAATCGGCGCTGGCGATCCTTCAGCTGGAAGAGCGGCCCCGCGTGCGCGCGCTCATCAGGCGCGACCGCTTCGACCGCTTCGTCTCCATCCTCGTCTTCGTGCCGCGCGACCGCTACACCTCCGATCTCAGGGAGCGGATCGGGGCCGTCCTGGCGGAGATGTTCGACGGCCGCGTGTCGGCGTTCATCCCCGATTTCTCGCACACGCACCTGACCCGCGTTCAGTTCATCATCGGCCGCAGCCCCGGCGCCGGGCCGGAACCGGAACAGGGGGATGTCGAGGCGCGAATCCGCGCCATCGTCCGTAGCTTCGAGGATGAGCTGGGCGAAACGCTGAACAACGGCTTCGAGCCGGAACGCGCGGCGGAGCTCATCAGAAGCTACGCCCGCGCCTTCGGCTCCGACTACCGGGCGGCGTTCACCGCCGCGAATGCGGTCGCCGACATTTCGGTCGCGGAGAGCCTGGAGGAAGGCGATGTGGAAGCCCGCTTCTTCCGGCGCGAGCGGACTCCGGACGACGAGGTTTCCCTCCGGCTGCATCACCTCGATGAGCCGATTCCGCTGTCGAAGCGGGTGCCGCTTCTGGAGAATCTCGGTTTCTCGGTGATCGACGAGCGTACCTATTGCATCGCGCGCGAGTCCGGCCCGGGCGTCTTCCTCCACGAGATGACGCTCACCTTGCAGAACGGGCTCGCCTTCGACGACGCGGCCGCGGATCGGCTGCGCGAGGCCTTGCTCGCCATCTGGCGCGACCGCGCCGAGAATGACGGATTCAACGCGCTTGTGCTCGGGGCCGGGCTGGGCTGGCGCGACGCGGCGCTGCTGCGAACGGTGGCGCGCTACCTCCGGCAGACGGATCTCCCATACTCGCTGGACTATCTATGGGCCGCGCTGCGGCGTTACCCCGCCGCCGCGGCGCTGCTCACCGAGCGCTTCGCCGCGCGGTTCGCGCCGGATGTGCGGCAGCGGGAAAAGGCTGAGGAGCGGGCCGACAAGGCGATCGAGGCGGCGCTGGAAGGCGTCGCGAGCCTCGACGACGACACGATCCTGCGGGCGTTTCGCGATGTGATCGCGGCGGCCGTCCGGACCGACTTCTACGTCGCGGCCGAGAATGGCGGCGCCCCCTCGACGATCACGCTGAAGCTGCAACCCGACGCGCTCGCCTTTGTCCCGGCGCCGCGGCCATTCAGGGAGATCTTTGTTCATTCCCCGGAAGTCGATGGGCTGCATCTGCGCTTCGGGCCGGTGGCGCGCGGGGGCTTGCGCTGGTCTGACCGGCCGCAGGATTTCCGCACGGAGGTGCTGGGGCTGGTCAAGGCGCAGCAGGTCAAGAACGCCGTCATCGTGCCGGTCGGCGCCAAGGGCGGCTTCGTGCCGAAGCGGCTGCCGGCCGGCGGCGGCCGCGACGCCATTTTCGAAGCGGGGCGACAGGCCTACATCAAATTCGTCGACCGGCTGCTGTCGGTCACGGACGACATCGAAGGCGAGGCGATCGTCGCGCCTGAAGGCGTGCTCCGCCATGACGGCGACGATCCCTATCTGGTGGTGGCGGCCGACAAGGGCACGGCGACCTTTTCCGATACCGCCAACGCGATCTCGACCGGCCGCGGCTTCTGGCTCGGCGACGCTTTCGCCTCCGGCGGCTCCGCCGGCTATGACCATAAGGCCATGGGCATAACCGCGCGCGGCGCCTGGGAGGCGGTGAAGCGGCACTTCCGGGAGATGGACTTCGACATCCAGAGCCGGCCGTTCACGGTGGCGGGCGTCGGCGACATGTCGGGCGACGTCTTCGGCAATGCGATGCTTCTGTCGCCCTGCATCAAGCTCATCGCCGCCTTCGACCATCGCGACATTTTCATCGATCCGAATCCCGACCCGGCCCGCGCGCTGGAGGAACGCCAGCGTCTCTTCCAGTTGCCGCGGTCGAGCTGGCAGGACTACGACCGGGCGCTGATCTCCAAGGGCGGCGGCGTGTTCTCCCGCGCGGAAAAAGCGATCACGCTGTCGCCGGAAGCACGCAAGGCGCTGGAGCTCGACAAGGCGAGCCTGCGGCCGGCCGAAGTGCTTTCGGCCATCCTTCGCGCGCCGTTCGACCTGCTCTTCTTCGGCGGCATCGGCACTTATTTACGCGGCCCTGACGAGACGAACGCCGACGTCGGTGATAAGGCCAACGATGCGATCCGCATACCCGCGACGGAGGTTGCCGCCAGGGTGATCGGCGAGGGCGCCAATCTCGGCATGACGCCAAAGGCTCGCATTGCTTACGGGCTGAAGGGCGGGCGCTGCAATTCCGACGCGATCGACAATTCGGCCGGGGTGAACACCTCGGATGTCGAGGTTAACATCAAGATCGCGCTTGCCCCGGCGGTGCGATCCGGACGGCTGGGCGCCGACGATCGTCTGACGCTCCTGCGCTCCATGACCGAGGACGTCGCCGCGCTGGTGCTCCGCAACAATTACGGGCAGACGCTGGCGATCTCGCTTGAAGAGCGGCGGGGCGTCGGCAACCTCGAACACCAGATCCGGCTCATGGGCGATCTGGAGGCGCGCGGGCTCCTTGACCGGGCGGTCGAAGACCTGCCGCAGAATGCCGAGCTGCAGGCGCGCGCCGCGGCGGGCAAGGGGCTGACCCGACCGGAGATCGGCACGCTGCTCGCCTTCGCCAAGATCGCGCTCACGGCGGACCTGGTCGATTGCGGCGTCCCCGACGACCCGTATCTCGCCCGCGAGCTGTTCCGCTACTTCCCCGAAGCGATGCGGGAGCCCTTCGCAGCCGACATCGAGGGTCACCGGCTGCGCCGCGAGATCATCGCCACCCAGCTCGCCAATTCGCTCATCAACCGGGGCGGGCCGACGCTGCTCGTGGCGGCGCGCGACCGCGCCGGGGCCGGCGTCAACGACATCGCCGGCGCCTATGCGGCGGTGCGCGATTCGCTTGCGCTCCAGGACCTTCACGCCGAGATCGACGCGCTCGACGCCAGGATTTCCGGGCAGCTTCAGCTGGAGCTATACGCCATCGTCCAGGACGTGCTTGTCGACCGGATCGGCTGGTTCACCCGCAATCTCGACCCGGCTCAAGGGCTCGCCGACATCGTGGCTGCGTATCGCACCGCGCTGGCGGAACTCGCCGCGATCCTGCCGGAGCTGTTGTCCCGCCCGCAGGCGAAGGCGCTCCGTGAGACGGAAGGGCGGCTCAGGTCCGGCGGTGTCCCGGACGCATTGGCCGCGCGGCTGGCGCTGTTCCCGACTCTGGCGCGGGCGACGGATGTCGTCCTGATCGCCGGCCGCACTGGCCAGGGGCTGCGCGCTGCCGCTGAATCTTTCGTCGCGGTCGGCGAGCGCTTCGGCTTCGATCGCATCGACGGCATGATCGCCGAGGTTGCGGCCACGGAATACTACGAGGGCCTGGCGCTGCAGAAGGCGCGCGACAGCCTGGAGACGGCGCGCCGGGACCTTGCCGGCAGCGTGCTGGCGGCGGGGCGCGGCCCGGCCGACGTGGAGGCATGGGCGGACGGCGCCGGCGGCCGAGTCGCCGCCACGGTGGAGCAGGTGGAGAAGATCCTCGCCGACCCGCGTCCCAGCACAGCCAAGGTGACGGTGGCGGCGAGCCTGCTGGCGGAGCTGGCGCGGGGGTGAGTCCGTTCCATGTGCTTTATGGTGAAATCACCATACTCGTGCTATGCATCCTGACGATTTGAAACCTGTAAGCTGGGTCGGTGCGAGCTACCGAGACTTCCGAGCCTTTCCAGCGGCCGTCCAGGACGCGATGGGCTACGCCCTGTTCTACGCACAGCTGGGACGGACTCACGCAAGCGCGAAGCCTCTGAGAGGTTTCGGCGGTGCCGGTGTGGTCGAAATCGTTGAGGATTTCCGAACCGACACCTACCGCGCCGTCTACACAGTCGGCTTTGCCGGATCCGTGTATGTGCTGCATGCATTCCAGAAGAAGTCGAAACGAGGATCGCAGACGCCCCACCAGGAAATGGACTCGATCCGTCGCCACCTCAAGACGGCCGAAGAGGACCATCGTTCGCGTAAGGAGCACCATGATGACGACTGAACAGACGCCGATCAGGCGAGGCAGCGGCAATGTCTTTGCGGATTTGGGCTTTCCGGATGCCGCAAGTCACCTCCTGAAGGCGTGGCTTATCGTCCGAATCCAGGATGCGATCGACCAGCGCGGTTACTCGCAAGCGGAGGCGGGCAGAATTATGGGCATCAGCCAGCCGGACGTCTCACGGATGCTAAGGGGCCATTTCCGCGATGTTTCCGTCGAGCGGCTGATGCGGTTCCTACAGGCGCTCGGCTACGAGATCGACATTGTCTTGAGGGAGACGGGCAACCCTGAGAACGGACAGACAATCCATCTACAGCCGCAAACGGCGTAAGCGGGCGCTGAAACGAAGCCCGTCTGATCTTGCCGGCATCTCCGCGCGATCCGCCCGCGACGCGTTTCGCCGGTAGGCCACCATGATCGGCATATCCCGGATCTCGCCTCGCTCCATCGGGCTACGTGCGCCGGCAAGCGTTTCTTATCCCAGGCTTTTTCTCAGGTCGGCCAATGTGACCATGAGCGTCATCGGCTCCACGGGGGAGGCTTCGAAACCAAGAGCCATGTAGAACGCCTTCGCCTGTTCGGAAATCGCGTGCACGAGAATGCCGCGGATGCCGATTGCGTCAGCAGCCTGGGCGACCCGCCTGGAGCCGTCGCGGAATAGTGCGCGGCCCAGCCCATGGCCCTGAAACGCGAGGTCCACCGCCAGCCGGGCGAGAACGACCACAGGCACCGGATCCGGCATATTCCGTCGAAACCGCCCCGGCGTTCCCGCAATAGCGACTGCGCCGGATGCCAGGGCGTAATAGCCGACAACGCGACCTGCCTCGCATGACACGAATGTTCGGGACGCGCCACTCGACTGGTTGGCCAGTGCGCGCCGCTTCAGCCAATCATCGAGAGCGCCCACGCCCGATGCGAAGTCATTGGTGACATGATCGGCAATCAAAGGCTCAGGGGCGGCAAGCGCCACGCTCACTCCCAGGGGGCAGGCGTTCTCATGGTGCGCTCGAGCCGTTCGTTGGGCTTCGGTGGCGCGTCGAGGCGGGCCAGGAACTCGGCATAGGACTCGGCGCTGACCGTGAAAAGCGTGCGATCCAGGAGAGCCTCCTCGGCGGCGCGCCGGGCCGCGTCCAGCACGAAGTCCGTTCGGGTCTTTCCGAGGCTCTTCGCCGCGCGGTCGATAAGACTACGCTCCTCCGGTCTGATACGGAGGTTGAGGGTTTCGCGTCGGGCAGGATGTGCCAGACTCATGGCGCTCTCCTTCAAACCACATTCTTAGCATGCCGTAATGTCATTGTCATTACGTTGTTTAGATATGGCACCAGCGCACGTGACCTTGAAACCGCGTGAGTCATTCTGAATTGCCGCCCTAACTCGGGTGAGCCCGAGTTAGGGCGAGTGGGAAAGCGCTGCGGTTGCTACCGGATGCCCTCATCGATCAGCTCGACCAGATCGTCGATCGTGTCGGGCGTCACCACGCCGGCGCCCGTGTTCAGCGACAAGCCGGGCATCTTGTATTTCGCCGTCATCACGCATTGGACGACCGGCATGAAGCCCTGGAGATAAAGGAGCTGGTCGAGGGTCGCGGAGATGTAGCCGGACTTCAGGCCGTCGATCGTCGCCGGGCCGAGGTCGATGCCGCCGACGGTGATCTCGCCGGGCTGCTTGCCGGCCTTGGTGAGCACCTCGGCGAGCACGCCGGTGATGCCGCCATGCTGGGTGCCGATCGCCTTCAGGTTCGGATGCGCCTGCACGTAAGCGGTGAGCACCGGCACGGCGAGCGAGGCGTCGCTGTTGGCTTCCTGGGTGATCTCAAGCCGATCCACCGTCAGGCCGGCCGCCTCGAGCGTGTCCGCGAGGCCCTTCTCCGACTGGCCGCGCTCCGCCTGGCTGAACACGCCATAGACCATCGCCTCGTCGCCGGACTTCAGCCCGCCCTTGGCGATCATCTGTTCGGCGGTGAGCTTGCCGCCGGCGAAGAGGTCGACGCCGGCATAGCCGGTTCCCTTCGGCCCGAACTCGCTCTGCAGGTCGGTCATCGGCGAGTTGCCGACGGTCACCACGATGCCGGAATCCGTCGCTTGGCTGACCAGGTCCTGGAAAGCGGCGCTGCCGGGATGGCCCATGATACCGATGCAAGCCGGCTGGGCGGCGACGGCTTCCTTGAATTGGTTGATCATCGTCTCCGGCGCCCAGGCGGAAAACTGTTCGTTGAGCTGGACGCCGAGCGCCTCGGCCGCTTGCGCGGCGCCGGTCTGGCGGGCAAGCGTCGCCCCGTCGCCGGCGTTGCCGCCCATCTGCATATACATCGTCAGGCCCTCGCCGGGTTTTTCCTGCGCCACGGCCGGGCCGAAGCCGGCCAAGAGCGCCGCCGCGGCGGCGGCCGAAAGAAGTGTCCTCGTCCTCATTTCAATTCTCCTCCCTGGTTGCCTTCATTCTCGCCTGCCTCTCTCCTGAGCGGCAGCGTATCCTATCCGGCCGATCGGACCCGGCTGAACGGGCCTCGCCCGCCGAAGCGTGCGAAAAAATCGCGCCGCTTCTGCGGCTCGTCGACATAGAGATAAAAGACGATCGCCGTCAGAAAGACGAGCCCCTGGATCGTCCTGACCCAGGCGCCGGTCAGCCCGCTCGCCACCAGCCCCGCCTCGATCATGCCGATGATGAAGCAGCCGAAGACGGTGCCGATGATCGTCGCCCGGCCGCCGAAGAT
>JACCSN010000544.1 GCA_013812985.1 Hyphomicrobiales bacterium
TGCCGAGCCTGTGCATCTCCCCGGCCAGCCGCTTCCACTCCGCCTTGGCGGTGGGGGAGAGATGGGCCGGGCAGGTCGGCAGGGAGTTGGCCGGCTTCGGCTCGCGCGGGTTGAGCGGCCGGTGCCCCGGATTGCCGGTGACGCGCTTCAGCTCGGTCGGGATCGGTCTCGGTGCCAGACCCCAACAATGCCAGCGCGCGAGATCGAACACAGGAACTGAAACGCAAGCGTGAAAAGGACCGCTGACAATACCTATCCGGATCCGACCAAAGAGGCTGTCAGACTCTCAGTTCGTCGCACCTCCGGGAAGACAGCCACGGGACATCGCTTACTAATAGCGACACCTCCGAACGGGAAACTACCATGCCGGTGCGGCGGACTCCTGCCGGAATTATGGATTACCAGCGGAATGGACCCGCCGGGCTCTTGCCGTGGTGCTCCAGCCACGACTGATAGCGCTAATATAAGTTCTTCAGCCCGAAGGATCATCCGGGCGCAAATCGTCATTGCCGGTAGCCTCAGAAGCGAAAAAACATTCGTTTGTTGCTAGTTCAACGCGCCATGGGATGGGACGCATCCTTTGCCACGCGCCCGGGTCGTCGCTGCGCCTTGCCAAAGAAAGGGCTTTCCGAGCTGGTGCTGCGCAAGGGCAGCAGGATCGGGCGATCGTAGAATGTTGTCCAGGGGAGGCTCGGGTTGCTCCAGCGCCAGGAGATTCGCTCCAAAACGGTGGCGGCGGCCTGCGTGCTGGGACGCCCCACCGTGGTCAAGCGCCCCATGTGGTCAGCTTCCAGATCAGGTGACCCGATGCGCAGCACGCCAATATCGTCGGGTGTTTTCAGGCCGCATTTCTGAAGTGCTTGCAGGATAGTCCGCCCGTCGACAAAGCTCGCAATGACCACGGCGGTGCGCCCAGAATCCACTCCCGAAAGGTTTAGCGATGCCAGCGTACCTGCCAGGTCGCGAATACCTAGTCGCTCCGGGTCGCACTCTGCCCGTACTATTCGACATCCAGCTTGAGCATCGCCCAGTCCCTCGCAGTAGGCCGCGAATATCTGGTTCATGCGAGCAAAGAAGTAATTCCGCCCTTCTTCCGTCACCCAGATAATATTGTGATAGCCCCGCTCTCGAAGGTGCAACACGGCCAATTCCACGCAGAATCCCGGATCGTTCGATACGGCATCGACGTCCAGATGCTCCGCCGCGAGCCCCTCGATCAGGACGTGCTCAGACCGTTGCTTCAGAAGGGCCAAGAGGGAAATCGGGACAGTTGAGGAACGCGGCTGCAGTACGCAGGTGTCGAAGCTCGCTTCCGTGTTCAGCATCTCCATGACCTGGCGGGTATCACTGTAAGTCAGGACGAGGGAATTCTGCCCATTTACGCAAAGTCCCTGATGGACCAGGCGTGCAATGACGTCGCCCCGCTCATACGGGTTCTGAAATAACAGTGTGAGAACGCTCCGGGACTGCTTGCGTGGATCCTGTGTCCCGCCCACGAACGTGCCTCGTCCGACATGACTGGTGATAAGGTTTTCTGATCGGAGCTGGTCCAGCGCCAGCTGAACCACGTGCTGGCTCATTCCGAGGTCCGCCATCAGGCGCCGGACAGTCGGAAGCCTCGTTCCGGCTGGGGAGCGATCCAGAATCATTCGGATGTGTCTCAATGCGCTTTCGCGCAACAATCCGTGTTTCCCGGTTTTCACGGCCTCATTCATGCGTTTGTCTCGTAATCCCGCGGGGGTTCCGCGCCGGGTTCCCGCTGGACCACAGCGAATGAACGATCAGCCAAGGAGGCCCATTGCACGCGGTAGGTAAAGCGTTATCTCCGGAACAGCTGCAAGCAGGATCAGGCAACCTATGAGGATGCCACAGAAAAACCAGCTTTCCCGGATGATTTCCCGGAGCGGGATGCCCGTTACACCCGAAACTACAAACAACAGAATTCCGTATGGGGGAGTCATCATCCCGATCATCATGTTCAGTGTGACAACTAGCCCGAAATGGACAAGATCCACTCCCAGCAGTCGCGCCGTCGGCAACAAGACGGGTACGAGCACGAGGAGCATGATGGTGGTATCGATGAAACAGCCGAGGATAAGGAAAAGCACCATTACGGCGGCTAGAAACTGAGAAGCGCCAAAGTCCTGTTCGGTAAACCAGAGAGCAACTTGATTTGGCAGTTGCTCGGCAGCAACCGCATAGTTCACGAGAAATGCCCCCATCACGATGATCATGACACCGGCGCTCTGGATCAGCGACGCCCGTAATGTGGCATATATCGCCGTCGAATTCATTTCGCGGTAAATGACTGCCACGAGGAAAAGCGCATACAGGGCAGCGACCGCGGCGCCCTCTGTCGGCGTGAAGGCACCAATTCGGATGCCGCCGAGAATCACGACCGGCAGCCCAAGAGGAAGCAGGCCTCGTACAATGATCGTCTTGATCTGGGAAAAGTTGGTGGTCCCGCTGGGAAGCTTGAGGCGACGCGCCTGGAACGCCACGCCGGCCATCAGCGCCAAAGCTATAAGAACGCCCGGAATGATGCCGCCGACGAACAACGCGCCAACCGAAACGTTCGCGATGATTGCATACAGGATCATCGGGATCGATGGCGGGATGATGGGTGCAAGCGTTGCGCCGGCGGCCGTGAGAGCGGCCGAGAAGCCGGCGGGATAGCCTGCCCGCCGCATCATCCGCACGAGAACCGCACCGGGTCCGGCGGCATCCGCGACAGCACTGCCGCTCATGCTGGCGAACACGATGTTGACGATCACATTCACGTAGCCCAGCCCGCCGCGCACGCGCCCGACCAGGAGTTGAGCAACGTCCATCATCCGTGGGGCAACCGAGCCCGCGCTTACGAAATTGGCGCACAGCAAAAACATTGGAATCGCCAGCAACACGTCCGATTGAAGCATGGCGTTAAGGATCTGCTCGGCGGCGAGCCCGGGATCGACGCCTTTGTGGAAGAGGTATGCGAGCCCGCCTGCAATCATGGCGAGGCCGATGGGCACTCGTGCCAATGTTAGAGCGACGAACGCCGAGACGAGCACCAGAATCGAGCCGGACATCCCTACTTTGAGGCTTTCGCCCCACCTCTTATCCGGGACCGCCAATCCCAGGCCTCTCGAATTGCGGCATAGGCGCCGCGCACCGCGCTCGCGGCAATGAAAAGCGCGAAAAACGAGAAAACGAAATCGTAGCGAATGCGGAGGATCGGAGAGCTGAGCACCTTCATGTACAAGGCGAAGTCGATCACGGCAGGCAGCGCGGCGGCGAACAGGGCTGCGATCAATGCATTTGCCGCGATCCAGGTGAGCCGGCGAGCCCAGTCCGGGAGCAAGTCGACTACGAGATCAAACGAGATGTGGTCGGCCTCTTTGAGCATGAAAGACGCCGACCACAGGACTGCTATAGAAAAGGCAATCGTAGGGAATTCCTCGCTCCAGCGGACCGGATGCTCCGCGACGTAGCGCATGAACACCTGGACGTTGATTGCCGCGAACACCGCTATGAAAGCGCCGACCCCGATCAGATCAACGAAGACATGGAGAAACCGCCGGAATCTTTGCATGGCGAGGCCTCGGCAAGTCGCAGCCGATCAGTTCAGCCCAGCAGCGGATTCGATCCTCTCCAGCCAGCCGGCTGGCGCGTTCTTGACGTACTCGGAGTCGGCAAAGACCTTGAGAACATGATCGCGAAACGCTTGCTGATCGGGCGTCGTAATGGTCAGTCCCGCAGCCGACATTTTTTCAAGGACGTCCTCGTCGTCACGGAACTTGTTCGTATCGTTGAAAGTCATTGCCGCCCGGGCGGCGTCCCTGAAAATGCTCTGCTGGCGCGGCGTGAGTTTATCCCAGGCGGCTTTATTGATGGCCAGCATGTTGGCAGGAATGCTGTGATAGGTCAGCACGATCTGCTTCGTAACCTCGTAGAATTTGGCGCGGTATGTGGTCGAGAGCGGATTGTCTTGGCCGTCGATCGTTCCTGTCGACAGAGCGAGGTATACATCGGGCAGAGGCATCGGGACGGGAGTGGCGCCGAGAGCTTCGCCAAGCAGAAGAAATGACGGGGATCCGGGCATGCGAAGCTTCACGCCGGCCAAATCCGCGGGTGTCCTAACCTCGCGAGCCTCGCGCAGGTTCACGATACGAGGTCCGGCGTAATAGTAATCGAGAATGACAATGCCAAGATCCTTCTCGATGCGCGCCTTGTATTCTGCGCCAAGGTCGCCATCCATGACGGCTTTGACGTGATTCCAATCCTTGAAAAGGTATCCAGCCGTTAAGACGGCAAACTCCGGTATCCGGTCGCCGATATCCCACCAGGACAGAATTGTCATTTCGACGGAGTTGCGCTGGAGGGCTGTTATCTCAGTTCCTTGACGGACCAGGGTCCCCGTATGGTGGACCTGCAGGTCGAACTCGCCCGGGGCAGAGCGGTCAACCCACTCCTTGAATATGTACATCATCTCGACCGGCAGATCTCCGCCGATCGCACCGGTGCCAAACCTCATCTGCTGCGGTTGCTGCTGGGCTGAGGCCGGTGTGTACGGGCCGGGCAATGCGAGAATCGCTCCGAGTGCGGCGACGCTCATTCCTCGCAGCAACCATCGCGCTGCGCCCACAAGATTCATCATGTTGTTTCCTCCCGTTTGTTGTGACCTGGCGATCCTGAGAGCCAGCATCGTTTTGATAGCATCTGCTCCCAATCCATACAATGCGCCAAACGGCGCTTGTTCGCCCGCGCCGAACGCGGACAATCGGGGGCTGATTGCAATGATTGTAGCAAATGTAGTAGTCATCAGGGAGCCATTAAAGGAGGAAGCGCATGCCCCGGTCAGGAGTGTTGCCGCGAGGAATCGTCGCGTCTTCGGTTACCCCTTTTCACTCTGACGGCTCGGTGCATCATCGACAGATCAAGCCGCACATTGATTGGCTCATCGACGAGGGAGTGGCCGGCCTTTCGCCTCTGGGCAGCGCCGGCGAGTTCTTCGCAATGGAGACAGACGACAGAAAGCGCGTCCTGGAATCCGTTGTCGAAGCGAATGCGGGTCGTGTTCCGATCATGGCGGGCACCCATCATTACAGCACGCGCATAGCGATCGATCTGTCGAAGCACGCGGAACAGACGGGCGCTGATTCGCTCCTGATTGTGCCGCCTTACTACGCTCTTCCGACGCCGCGGGAGGTGATGGACCACTACAGACGTATAGCTGAAACTGTGACTATCCCGATTGTGTTGTACCACAATTCCGGCGGAACAAACGTTGATCTTGGGACAGACGAACTCCTGACTTTGTTTCAGGAAGAAGTGATCGCCGGGATCAAGTTGTCACACCTGCTTCCCGACAGGATCGTTGAACTCCTTCAGCAGGACGGTCCTCGTCTGACCGTCTATGCGGGGATCGACTACGTCGCGTTCGAGGCGTTGTGCCACGGCGCCGATGGATGGATCTCGGCCATTCCCAGCATCACGCCCGCCGCTGCCGCGAAACTCTTCAAGACCATTTCTGATGATCAGGATCTGGCCTCCGCACGGCAGCAATGGCAGAAGCTTGCCCCGTTGATGCGCTATGTGTTTCGAGCGTCCCATATCGCTCGAGGAAACGGCCCCCATTGGGCGGCGATCATGAAGGCGGCATTGAACATGATCGGGCCTCCCGTTGGTATCCCGCAGCCGCCCATCGCCTCGTTGTCCACGGAAGACAGCTCGCAGCTCGCAGGGCTGCTGAGGGATCTGGGCTATTCCGTGCGAGCTCCGTAGAAACCGTCGCGGCCTAGATTTGCATGAGCGCTTGGTGCACTGCGCAGGCGTAGGTCTTCGCCCTGAACGAACAATGTGGAGACAACCGTGGATTGGTCGGATCGACTCCAGGCCTGCTACACAGGTGCTGTTTACGACGTTCTAAGGCAGCACGGCCACCGAGCGAGCGTGCTGCCTCGAACCGTTCGGCCACTCGACCCATCATTGAAACTGGCCGGACCGGTATTCACAATCCGAGGACGCCCCGACTTAAGCCTCGACGACCACGAAACCCTTCTCGAATGGACGGGATTCCTCTCACGGGCTCCTGCCGGCCAGGTAATCGTTTGTCAGCCTCAGGACGATGTTCGTGCGCTCATGGGCGAGCTCTCTGCGGAAACTCTGCAGACGAAAGGTGTGCTTGGTTACGTCGTCGATGGGGGTTGCCGGGACGTTGAGGCCATACTCGACAGAGAATTCCCTGTTTTCTGCCGCTTCACGACCCCGATCGATGTCGTCGGGGCC
>JACCSN010000553.1 GCA_013812985.1 Hyphomicrobiales bacterium
ATGTTCGACCGCATTTCGGAAATCTCCGAGACGGGCGGCGAGAACGGCAAGGGGCATGTGCGGGCGGAGCTGGCCGTGCGGCCGGACCTCTGGTTCTTCGCCTGCCACTTCAAGGGCGACCCGGTGATGCCGGGCTGCCTGGGCCTTGACGCGCTCTGGCAGATGCTCGGCTTCTTCCTCGGCTGGCTCGGCGGCGAGGGGCGCGGACGGGCGCTTTCGGTGGGCGAAGTGAAGTTTTCCGGCATGGTGCTGCCGCACATCAGACACGTGGAATACGGCATCGACCTGAAGCGCGTCATGCGGTCCAAGCTCGTTCTCGGCATCGCCGACGGCTGGCTGAAGGCCGATGGCGAGACCATCTACCGGGCTGCGGACCTCAAGGTCGGCCTGTTCAAGACGTGAGCTCTCACGCCGTGCGAAGGCGGCTTGAGCAGTCCGTGTCAGGCCCGACAACAGAAGGAGATCGCCATGAGGCGGGTCGTCGTATCCGGCATGGGCATCGTCTCATCGATCGGAAACAATACGCAGGAAGTGCTGGCGAGTCTCAGGGAAGCCCGTCCGGGAATCGTCCATGCCGATCGCTACAAGGAGCTCGGCTTCCGCAGCCAGGTGCATGGCGCGCCCCAGCTCGACGCCGAGGCGATGATCGACCGCCGGGCGCTCCGCTTCCATGGCGGCGGGACGGCGTGGAACCATGTCGCCATGGACCAGGCGATCCGCGATTCCGGCCTGGAGCCCGGCGAGGTCTCGCATGAGCGCACCGGCATCATCATGGGATCTGGCGGGCCGTCTACCCGTGCCATCGTGGAGGCCGCCGACAAGACGCGCGACAGCGGCTCGTCGAAGAAGGTCGGCCCCTTCGCGGTGCCGAAGTCGATGTGCTCCACCGCTTCGGCGACGCTCGCCACCTGGTTCAAGATCAAGGGGGTGAACTATTCGATCTCCTCGGCATGCGCCACGTCCAATCACTGCATCGGCAACGCCTATGAGATGATCCAGTACGGCAAGCAGGACATCATGTTCGCGGGGGGATGCGAGGAGCTGGACTGGACGCTTTCCGTCCTGTTCGACGCCATGGGCGCCCTGTCCTCCAAATATAACGACACGCCAGCCAAGGCCTCGCGCGCCTACGACGCCGGCCGGGACGGCTTCGTGATCAGCGCCGGCGCCGGCGTGCTTGTCCTGGAAGAGCTCGAGCACGCCAAAGCGCGCGGCGCGCGGATCTATGGCGAGGTCGTCGGCTACGGCGTCACCTCCGACGGCAGCGACATGGTGGCGCCCAGCGGCGAGGGTGCGGCGCGTTGCATGCGCATGGCAATGGCGGGCGTGACCGAGCGCGTCGGCTACATCAACCCGCACGCCACCTCGACGCCGATCGGCGACCTGAAGGAGATCGAGGCGATCCGCGAGGTGTTCGGCGCCGGCGAGGCCTGCCCGCCGATTTCGGCGACCAAATCGCTGACCGGACACTCGCAGGGCGCGACGGGGGTGCATGAGGCGATCTACTCGCTGCTCATGATGAACAGCGGCTTCATCTGCGAAAGCGCCAATATCGAGGAGCTCGACCCGGCTTTCGAGGACATGCCTATCGTCCGCGAACGCCGGGACGACGTGGCGCTCGATTGCGTGCTATCGAACTCCTTCGGGTTCGGCGGCACGAACGCGACACTGGTGTTCCAGCGCACCGCGGGTTGAGGTCAGTTCATGAATGGTCTGATGGCGGGGAAGCGCGGCCTCATCATGGGCGTCGCCAACGATCATTCGATCGCCTGGGGCATCGCCAAGGTTCTCGGCGCGCATGGGGCGGAGCTCGCCTTCACCTATCAAGGCGAGCATTTCGGCCGGCGCGTCAAGCCGCTCGCCGCCTCGGTCGGCTCCACGATGCTCTATCCGTGCGACGTGGAGGATGCCCGGTCGGTGCAATCGGTGTTCGACGCGCTTCGCGCCGCCTGGGGCCGGCTCGATTTCGTCGTCCATGCGATCGCCTATTCCGACAAGTCGGAGCTGAAGGGGCGCTATGCCGACACGACGCGTGAGAATTTCTCGCGCACCATGGTCATTTCCTGCTTCTCGTTCACGGAAGTGGCGCGGATGGCGGCGGAACTGATGCCCGCCGGTGGCAGCATCCTGACGCTGACCTTCGGCGGCTCGGTGCGCGTCATGCCCAATTACAACGTCATGGGCGTGGCCAAGGCCGCGCTGGAGGCCTCGGTCCGTTATCTCGCCGCCGATCTTGGCCCTGAGAGCATCCGGGTGAACGCCATCTCGGCCGGGCCGGTGCGGACGCTCGCCGGCGCCGGGATTTCCGATGCGCGCGCCATGTTCAATTTCCAGAAGGACAACGCGCCGCTCCGCCGCGCCATCACGATCGAGGACGTCGGCGGCGCCGCGCTCTATTTGCTGAGCGACCTCTCACGCGCCGTCACTGGCGAGGTCCATTACGTCGATGCCGGCTATAATATCGTTTCGATGCCTCGCCTTGAGACATTGAAGGCTCAGGAGGAACGTACCGCACAGGTCGCGGCCGAATAGGCTTTTTCTGGTTTCGCCGGCTTTCGCTCGACTTGGTAAAGAGAATATTCACGGAACATAGGCTTTCCTGTCCCGAATCTGACCGGGACAACCCTATGAGCAATCCGAAGCTTCGCGCGACCATCGTCGTCTTGATCGTCGGTGTCGCGCTCGGCGTTTCCGTTTTCGCCGCCTCCCGCTTGTTCTTGCGTCCCATGCTGATCGCCGACGCACACTCGGCCGCCGAGGAGCTGGCCCGCCGCATCGGCGCGGGAGACGCCGTGGAGGCGAACGGCACCCTCGCCTCGGTTGTCCGCTATGTCCAGTTCGACTCGGGCGGCGAGAAGATCGCGGACGTCAGGCTGTCCCGACAATCGCCGGAGCCCATCCCGGCGGGCGAGGGACAAGTCGCCGGGCTGGCGGCGGTAGGTCGCGATCTCCTGTTGGAGACGCCGTACCTTGCCGAGTTCGCGGCTGCCAGTCGTGATCTCATGTCGCGGGCGCCCGCCCTCGCCGGCCTGACCGGCGTCCTCGAGCCGACGGCCCGTTCGATCACCGTCCCGGTCACATCCGGGGGAGAGCCGAACGGAACCGTGAATGTGGAGATCGACCAGAGCCAAGCTCTGCAGGCTCTCACGCGCGCCTTCAGCGTCATCGGCATCGTCGTGGTCTGCCTCGCCGTGCTCGCAATCGTGGCGGTCGCATTCGCGGTCACGCGCGGGCGCGGCTTCGGGCATGACCGCCGCGCCTTCGACCCGCGCTCGCTGCCGCGCGATCCGCTGACCGGGCTCGTCACGCGGGAGGGCTTCAGGGCGGCGCTCGCCGATTTGGTCGCGCGCGCCACGGCCGCAGAGAATCAGGTCGGGTTGATTATCGTCGATCTCCAGGGCTTGCGGGCCGTCAATGATGTCTGGGGGCACGCGGCGGGAGACCAGGTGCTGAAAACTGCCGCGGACCGGCTTCGCCCCTTCGCCGCCGACCCGGCCGCGCTAGGCCGGATCGCCGGGGCCGATTTCGCTCTGATCGTGCCGAGCGAGGCCAATGCGCATTCGCTGCGCCCCATGGCCGGGCGGATCCGTGAGGCGCTCGAAGCGCCGTACCAGGTCGGCGCCAGCTCCGTCGAGCTTGGGTCCCGCCTTGGCGTGGCGCTGTTTCCCATCAATGCCGAGGACGCCGATGTCCTCTTCCGCGCCGCGGATACCGCGCTGTCCCGAGCGAAACGGGAAGGAAACGGCGGAATCTCGTTCTTCGACACGGAGATGCAGAAGCGGATGCGGCGGCGGAGCGATCTTGAACGCGATCTGCGCCAAGCCCTGGAGCGGGACGAGTTCGTCGTCTTCTACCAGCCGCAGCTGGAGCTCGCCACGGGACGGCTCAAGGGCCACGAGGCGCTGGTCCGGTGGGAGCGCCCGGGCGAAGGCATCCTGTCGCCGCGCGATTTCCTGCCGATCGCCATCGAGACGGGGCTGATCCGGCAGCTCGGCGACTGGGTGCTGCGCAAGGCCTGCCGCGACGCGGCGACCTGGCTCGATGTCGGAACCGTATCGGTCAATTTCTGCCCCGCTCAATTCCGCGCCAAGAACCTCGACACCTCGATCGCCGCCATCCTGGCCGAGACCGGCCTCCCCGCCGAGCGGCTCGAGATCGAGGTCCCGGAAAGCCTGTTCCTTGAGCATGACTCAGACGTGATGGCGACGCTGCACCGCATCAAGGCGCTCGGCGTGCGCATCGCCATGGACGATTTCGGCGGCGGCTATTCAGGCCTTGCCTCGCTCGCGCATTTCCCCTTCGACAAGGTGAAGATCGACCGGAGCTTCGTCAATCAGGTGACGGAGGACGCCGACGTGGCGGCCATCGTCGCCTCCATCGTCGC
>JACCSN010000559.1 GCA_013812985.1 Hyphomicrobiales bacterium
TGCCCCGACATCTCGCTGGCGCGCGAGCGATTCGGCTGGGAGCCGGGGGTGAAGCTGAAGGAGGGCCTGGCGCGGACGGCCGCCTTCTTCGAGCAGGAGCTCTCCCTCGCCAACGCCTCGTGAGGCGTCCGGCAAGCTTGTGCCGCTCGCCGGCGCGCTGACGCCGAACGAAGCGGCGCGTTCGCCTCAGACGAAACCCGCAGTTTCTGCTTCTCGGCGTCCGCCTATCATCTTATTGTCGCGAATGGTCGCGGTTGAACATCGATCAAACTCGCGGCGCGACCCCGTCGCTCGGCCCCGTTATCAGCCGTGCAAGGGATCCGGCACGCCGGCGTTCTCATGGTCGCGGGCGCTCGCTCATGCGACCGCGCCTGTCCAGGGCTCACGAGCCCTGTTCGCCGCCAGGCTCAATCGAGCCGTGCTGGCGCATGAGAACGGCGCGGCGATGCCGCCTGTCCTCAATGTCCATGCCCGCTGGTTCTTCGGCGCCAGCCTCGTCGTCTGGACGGACCCGCGGAAGCTGACGCTCCGGCTCCACGACCGGGTCCGCGCCGGCGAGGACGAAATCCGCTTGAGCGAACGCTTTCTCGACGCCGCGGACTGGACCGATGTCATCGGCCCGGTCGTCGACATAGCGGAGCACGGCGAAACCGCCGAACTCGTCCAGTACGGCGCCGATTACGCCGAGATGCCGGCGTTCCGGACGATGCTCGACCGCATCGGGAAGAACAAGCCGATCGCGCGCTACGGGATGCGCCTTGATTCGGAGGAGAAGCTGCACGCTTATTTCCGCTACTTCCTGGATCTCATCGACAGCATCAAGGCCCATGGCTTTCGGGATCAGCGGTCGCTGCAAGGCGTGCCCGTCCCTCAAGGGCTGATGGTGCGTGGCAGATATTCCAGGCGCCAGCGCGACATCGGGGCGGCGCTCGGCGAGGACGGGCGCCTGCTGCGCTTCCTGGGCGGCCGCCATCGGACGGCGATCGCCCAGGCGCTCAGGCTGCCGGCGATCCCGGTCGAGATCCGGCTCGTTCACGCCGACTGGCTCGCCGCGGAAGCCCGCCGCGCCGAGCGGCCCGCCGACCAGGCCCTGCGCAACTGGGCGGCACGGAACTCGCTGCCGGAACCCAGATAATCGCGGCCTGGGTCAGGCTGCCGAGCGGCGTGTCGGGTGTCGCGTCCTAAGCAGGGTTGCTTGGGTCGAAACACGATCGGAGGGAGCGGTGCGTGCTTCGAGGCTCGCCTCGGGCTCGCACCTCAGCATGAGGAGCGTCGTGAATGCCGTTCTAAGCGCCCGTCATCCTGAGAGCTGGTGAATTTTTTCCAAAGCTCCGCAAGCGAGGTCCGAGTTCCACCAATCCCCGAGGTTTGTCATCCCGGTTTGGCCGGAGGCCAAGACCGGGATCCATAAACGCCCGCGCATGAACGGAAAGCAGCGACGACCACGGAGCATCCTCGGCGAGCTTCGGCGTTTATGGGTCCCGGACAGGCGCTGCGCGCCTCCCGGGATGACATTCGCAATTGGGACCGCATTTGTTCTGTGGAAGCTACCCTCGGAAGGGAGCGGGATGCCCGTCGCGGATAGATTTCACCAGCTCTGAGGTGCGAAGCCCGCCAGGGCTGAGCCTCGAAGCACGCATGACGCAGATGCTGCGCACCGGCCAATCTTTCGTAATCCGGCCGACGGAATCCTGCTTAGCCGTCTCGCCACGCCAACCGCGCCCAGGCGATGCGGGTCAGCATTTCGAGGTCGGAGAGCGCCGCTCGCTGATGGAGGATGCCAGGGCCGAGGCGTTCGGTCCGCCGCAGCAACGGTTCCACCACCGCGAGCGGCAGGAAAGGCGCCTTCAGCTGCCGAGGCAGGGCGGCCAGTCCGGCCCGCGCCTCGGCCAGGCGTCGTCGCGCTTGCCTCACCATGTCGGAGATCACGGCGAGAAGCGCGGGCTTTGCATCGCTCGCATAAACATCTTGGGCGCCGAGCCCATGGCGGGCAAGCACGTCGAGCGGCAGGATCGTCCGCCGGCGCGCCTGCTCATGGGCCAGTCCGGCGAGGCGTCGCGCCAGGCCATAGGCCACGCCGGCGTGGCCCGCCGTCTCCGCGCTCTCCGGCCCGGCCGAGCCGGCGACGATGGCGGCAAGCTGGAACAGCGAGGATTGCGTTTCGCCCAAAATGCCCTCCGCATCGGCGAGCGTGG
The DNA here is from genome assembly GCA_013812985.1 of Hyphomicrobiales bacterium. The sequence continues at coordinate 2,196 of JACCSN010000559.1, forward strand.
CGGGCGGGTCGGAATAGAGGTCGGCGCCGCGCGCCTCGACGAGCGCCATGAGCGGCGCGACCGGCAAGGAATGCCGGGCGATCACAGCGATAAGTCCGCGCAGCACCGGCGCGCCTCCGTCAACATCCTCGCCGACAGCCTCCAGCCGATCCCGCCAGAATTGCAGCCGGATTTCGCCGAGCGTCGGATCGCGGACGAGGTCGGGAATGCGTTCGATCTCCGCGGCGAAGGCGAAGAGCGCCAGAAGGTCGGGCCGCAGGCGCTCCGGCGCGAACAGGGCAGCGTAGAAGCGCGGCCGGTCCAGCTCCTTCACTAGGCCCGCCAGATAGGCGACGTCCCGCGCATCTCCCTCGGCCACGGAAGCTCTTACCGGATGCTGGCGACGGCGAGCAGCGCGGCAGCTACGGCGCGACCCTCGGAGAGGAGCACATTGAAGGTCCGCACCGCGGCGCCCGTCGCCATCAGCTCCGGCGCAAGGCCGGCTTGCTTGAGAAGCGCGGCGCTGTCGCGCGGCAGCGGCGCGAGCCCATGCCCCGTGCCGATAAGGAGCACTTCGATCTCACCCGCCTCGGCGAGCAGCCGGGAAACCGTTTCGGGCGTAATCTCACCCGGCATCGCAGGCGGCCAGGCCTCGATCCCGCTCGGCAGCGCCAGGATGGAGCCCCGATGCGACATGCCCGCGAAGCGGAAGCCGCCATTGCCGTAAGCCTCGATGGGCGCCCGGCCGGGAAAGCGGGCCGGCGTGATGACGAACCCGCCGGAACTGTCAGACACTTTGGCTCATGTCTCGGCGGCTCATGTCTCGGCGGCTCATGTCCGGCGGCTCATGCCTCGGCGGTTCATGTTTCGGCGGTTTATGTCTCGGCGACATTGGCGGCCTGGGCGGGCGACGCCTTCCCGCTCGGCCGCACCCCGAGATAGTTGAGGATCGGCCCGCCGATGAAAATCGAGGAATAGGTTCCGGTGAACACCCCCCAGATCATGGCCGCGGTGAAGGATTGCAGCACGGGGCCGCCGAAGAAGAACAGCGCCAGCAGTGCGATCAGCGTTGTGGCGGAGGTCATGACCGTGCGCGCCAGCGTCTGGTTTGTCGCGATATCGACCACCTCCGGCATGGCGATCTGCTTGTAACGCCGCAAGATCTCGCGAATGCGGTCGAACACGACCACGGTGTCGTTCAGGGAATAGCCCAGGATCGTCAGGATCGCCGCGATGCTGGTGAGATTGAAGTCGATTTGCAGAACGGCGAAGAAGCCTATGGTCACGAGCACATCGTGGAGCAGGGTGGCGACCGCGGCGATGCCGAACTGCCATTCGAAGCGCACCCAGATGTAGAGGAGGATACCGAGGACGGTGAAAATTACCGAAAGCGTCCCGGATCGCGCCAGCTCGCCGGAGACCCGCGGACCGACCACCTCGACGCGGCGGTAGGTAAAGTCCGGGCTCCCGAGCGTCGCCTGCACCCGGCTGACGGCCTCCTGCTGCGCGGCGTCGCCGCCCGGCTGGGTGGCGATGCGCATCAGCACGGTGTTGGGGGTCCCGATCCCCTGCACCTCGACATCGCCGAGATCGAGCGCCTCGAGCTTCGACCGGATGTCGGCGAGGTCCGCCTGCGGCGCCGTGCTTTGCACCTCGATCAGCGTCCCGCCCTTGAAGTCGATGCCGAGATTGAGCCCGAACGTCAGGAACGCGACGACCGACAGCACCATGGTGAGCACGGAGAACGGCAGGCCGAACTTGGCCAGCCACATGAAGGGGATCTTGGTGTCGTCCGGAACGAAGCGGATGGGCATTCTCGGGT
>JACCSN010000575.1 GCA_013812985.1 Hyphomicrobiales bacterium
TCAGGCAGACGACATGGTCGGAAGCGGCCATGACGACGTGAAGATCGTGAGAGACGAGCAGGATGGCGCAGCCATGGAGGCGCCGGATATCGGCGATCTTCTCGTAGAGCGCCACCTCGCCGGAGAAATCGACGCCTTGGACGGGCTCATCGAGCACGAGGAGTTCCGGCCGGGCCAGGAGCGCGCGGGCGATAAGGACCCGCTGGAACTCGCCGCCTGAAAGGTTCGTCACATCGGCGTCGATCAGATGGGCGACCCCCGTCTCGGCGAGCGCGCCGGCTATATTGCCTTCAGGATGGCGCTTGGTCAGGCGCATCAGCCGGCGTACCGTCATCGGGAGCGTCGGGTCGAGCTGCAGCCGCTGTGGCACGTAGCCGATGCGCAGGCCCGGTCTGATCGCGACCGTGCCGGAATCCGGCTTGGCCAGGCCGAGCACGACCTTGAGGAGCGTCGTCTTCCCGCCGCCATTGGGTCCGATCACCGTGAGGATCTGGCCGGGAAACAAACTGAGGTCGATTCCCGACAGGATCGCGCGCCCGCCGCGCCGTATCTCAATCCCGCTGAGCCTTGCGAGCGGCGCCTCCGGCGGGCGCAAGGGATCGGCGAGGGAGCTAGGAAGCGGTTTGTCGAGCATCGGGTCTTGTCATCACAGGCCGGCTCCAACCAGCTTACATTTTCAGCGAAGCGTTCGGCCCTCGCCAAACCCTCTTGCACGCCGTCATGTTATATCGTAACGTCGTGCTTGAAGCAAGAGAGCGAAACCGGAGCGAGAGCGCTTTGTCGGCCAGACCCTTAAGCGACAACGATCGTGTTATCCTCACCACGCTCGATGGCGCCCAGCGGCCATTGTCAGCTTATGATATCCTGGAGAAAGCCCGCTCCAGTTCGATCAGAGCGCCCACCCAGATCTACCGGTCCTTGGAGAAGCTCGAGGGTCAGGGCCTGGTCCACCGGATCGAGGCGCTCAGCGCTTTCATCGCGTGCTCGGATCGGCATGAAACGGATCACAAGCCCGGCTTCGTGATCTGTCGGGGGTGCCGCACGGTCCGCGAATTCGAAGCCGCTCAAATCCATGATCTCGCCCGAGAAGCCGCCGGCCCTCAATTCTCCGTCGACGCAGTCTCACTGGAGATTTTCGGGCAGTGCGAATCCTGCAGGGGATAACGATTCCACTCGCCCGCACGCGCCGCGTGGATGTCCCACGGGCGCGGGAGACGGTCCGATGGCAATTCCGAGGTGAAATCGTGAAGAACCAATTTCGCGGCGGCTGCTTGATCGCATCGATCCTGACGTCAGGATATGCTCACGCTGAAACACCCAAAGTCCTCGCCTCCATCGCGCCCGTCCATTCGCTGGTCTCAGCGGTCATGGCAGGCGTCGGGCAGCCGGAGCTGCTGGTCCCGGCGACCGCGTCAGACCACGATTTCGCGCTAAGGCCGTCCGACCTCCGCAAGATCGCCGGCGCCGATCTGGTGATCTGGATCGGCGAATCGCTCGAATCCTATCTCCTTAAGCCTATCGAGACGGAGCGCGTTGCCGACCTCCAACTGATCGACGCGCCGGGGATCGACCCGCAGCCGTTCACCAGGATCGAGGAAAGTGTTCCCGAGGGCGCCAAGCCGGCCGAGGAGAGCCATGAAATGTCTGGCGACGCGGTGCAGCATGCACCCGAGGGGAATGCGCATGCCGAAGAGGGGGAGCATAAGCACGCGCATTCCGGCCTGGACCCGCATGTCTGGCTCGATCCGATCCGCGCTCAGGCGATCGTCGGCGCGGTTGCCGAGAAGCTCGCCGAACTCGACCCTGAAAACGCGGCTCGCTACCAACGGAACGCCGATGACGCCGTCGCAAGCCTTTCGGCTCTCGATGCGGAAATCAAAGGGCGTCTCACCGCGCTGTCAGCCAAGCCTTTCATCACCTTCCACGACGGCTATTCGTATTTCGTCAAGCGCTACGGGCTGCGCCAGGTCGGCCAGCTCACCGTCGATCCTGAGCAGCGGGCGGGCGCCGCGTCGGTCAGAGCCTTGCGGGACGAGGTCGCGGCGGAGGGCGTGACATGCGCATTCGCGGAGCCGCAATTCGATGCCGGCGTGATCGAGACCCTGGCCGGCGAAACAGGGATGAGAATCGGCGTCCTGGATGCGATCGGGGCTGATCTCCAGCCGGGGCCATCCCTCTATTCCGCCCTTTTGAGGAAGAATACCGAAGCCTTCGAGGCGTGCCTGGCGCCCGTGAGCTAGGCGAAACTTCCGCGCTGAACGAAACGTCACATTCGGCGTTCCCATCGCCGGTGCGCTGCATGCGCGTCGGCGAGGTGGAGGACAGGGATGCTCGGCTGGGCTTTGATGTTTCTGGTCATCGCGCTGATCTCGGCGGTTCTCGGATTCGGCGGGATCGCCGGCGCGGCAATGGGTATCGCCAAGATCGTGTTCTTTGTCGCGATTGCGTTGTTCCTGATCTCGGCGATAGTTGGCGCCATCCGCGGACGCCGCGTCTAGCGTCGGGCAGAGTTCCTGCGGAGGGCATGCCGGGACCGGCGATCCACGCCCAAGCTTCCTGCTGTTCAGCCCGGAAGATCCGCTTGATGGCCCTTTTCCAACCTGGCCTTCTTCCGTTTCTTCTTGCGGCTGAGTTCGCCGAGCAGGGCCTGCCGGATCGTGTCGGAGTCAAGCGAGTCCCAAAGCTCGCTGCCGCCATTTCCGGTCTCGCGAGCGCCGGATGAGGCAGAGCGGGAATCGGGTTCCTTGCTTTCCTTCTTGTAATGCTCCGTCACGCCGATGCTCGATTTCAGGGCGCTGGC
>JACCSN010000605.1 GCA_013812985.1 Hyphomicrobiales bacterium
CCCCTTTTTCATCCTGATCAAATGCCAGCTCGGCAAGTCCTACGAGGTGGCGACCGCCATCTCCGACGCGGAGATCGCGTCGGAGATTTACTCGACGGCCGGCGATTACGACCTCCTGGTGAAGTTCTATGTCGAGCAGGTCGGCGACATCGGTCATTTCGTCAACGAGCGAGTGCACCGCATCGCCGGCATCCAGGACACCAAGACGATCATCACCTTCAAGGCTTTCTAGACGCCGGCATTTGCTCAAGGGCAGCCAGGCTCTTGAGTGCCCGTCCCGAAACTCACAGCCTCTTTTTGAGCATGTCCGAGGGCGAGGCTTCGCTCCGCGCCTTAACCGGCCTTCCGTCCGCCACCCCAAGGGCTACCTATCCGAGAACGGCGAAGGAGACTTTCAAGGATGAGTTTCGGGCCGGATGCTGGAGCGACGGTTCCCGCCTTGACCGCCGGCGTGGCCGGGCTGAGCATCGGCGTCGACCTCGGCGGCACCAAGATCGAGGCGATGGCGCTCGACGCGTCCGGCGAGGCGGTGTTCCGCCAGCGCACGGCGACGCCCCGAGGCTACGACGCGGTGCTGCGCGCCATCGCCGGGCTGGTCGCGGCGGCGGAAAGCGCGACGGGCCTCGCCGGCACGATAGGCGTCGGCGCGCCGGGCTCGCTGTCGCCGGCAAGCGGGCTGTGGCGGAACGCCAACATCGAATTCTGCAACGGCCGCGATCTGCCGGGCGACCTCGCCGCCGCGCTTGGCCGGCCGGTCCGCGTGGAGAACGACGGCAATTGTTTCGCGCTGTCCGAAGCGATCGACGGCGCCGGGGCGGACAGCTGGACGGTCTACGGCCTCACCGCCGGCACGGGGCTCGGCGGCGGTATGGTGATCGGGCAGCGGCTCAATCGCGGGCGCAACGCCGCGGCGGCCGAAGCGGGCCACGTGCCGCTGCCGTGGCTCCAGCCGGAAGATTTCCCGCTGCCGCCCTGCTATTGCGGGCTCGAAGGCTGCGCCGAGCAATATATTTCGGGCACCGGGCTCGCCCGCGATTTCCGCGCCGTCACCGGGACGGCGCTGACCGGGGAGGAGATCATCGCGCTTGCCGCAGCGGGCGACGCCCCCGCGGCGGCGGCCGTCGAACGGCTCCATGACCGCTTCGCGCGCTACCTGTCCGTGCTGGTCAACATCATGGACCCGGACGTGATCGTGCTCGGCGGCGGGCTCTCCAAGGTCCCCGGCTTTTGCGGAAATGTCGCCTGGCGCGTGCCGCGCACCACGTTTGCCCGCGATATCGAGGTGCGGTTTGTTCCGGCCGTTCATGGCGATTCCAGCGGAGTGCGCGGCGCCGCGCGACTGTGGGACGGGGCTTAGAAGCAGCGGTCGTTCGCTATCGCTCACGCGCGCCAGTTAAGCCGAACTACATCTTGAAAGCTCCGATGGACGTACTATTAATAGGTCTCATCATGAATTTGGAGCGCACCGATGGCGAGCGTGGTTCTGGCTGAGATGACCGCGAGCGTGTCGGAGCTGAAGCGAAATCCGATGAGGACCGTCGCCGCCGGCGAAGGTGCTCCGGTCGCGATCCTGAACCGGAATGAGCCGGCATTCTATTGCATTCCGGCAAAGGCCTATGAGGCGATGATGGATCGGCTTGAAGATATTGAGCTGAACGCCATCGCCGATGCACGCCAGGATCAGCCGGTCATCAAAGTCGCCCTGGATGACCTTTGAGCTCGGCTTTCTGGCCGAGGCATTGAAGGAATGGCGTAAGCTGGACAGCGACATTCGTGAGCAGTTCAGGAAGAAGCTGGTCGAACGCCTCGGCAACCCGCGCGTCCCAGCCTCCAAGCTGCACGGACACAAGGACCGATACAAGATCAAGCTGAGGCGTGCCGGGTGTCGTCTCGTCTACGAAGTTCGAGATGCGGAACTTGTCGTCGTCGTCGTGGCGGTGGGCAAACGCGACCGCAATGCGGTGTACAAAGCCGCCGAAAAGAGGTGAGGCTTTGCAGCCGGTTTGGGCTCAGTTCCATTCGTCTCCCGCCGGGCGGACCGCCGCGGCGAAGACGCCCATGACGACGCAGCCGAGCACGATCAGCCCGAGCGCCAGCGTGAGGTTCGCCTGCTCGGCCACCAGGCCGATCACCGGCGGGCCGGTGAGGAAGCCGGCATAGCCCATGGTGGCGACGGCGGCGATGCCGGCGCCGGCCGACTGGCCGTGGATGCGCCCGGCCGCGCCGAAGAAGATCGGCACGAGGTTGGACAGGCCAAAGCCGATCACGGCGAAGCCTAGGATGGCCAGAGCCGGCCACGGCGCGACAAGCGCTACGGCGAGGCCCGCCGCCGACAGGAACGCGCTCGCCCTGACCAGCGTCACCGACCCGATATGGCCGCGCAAAAAGTCTCCGGCGAAGCGGCCGGCGGCCATTGTCGCGGAGAACGCCGCGAAGCCGGTGGCGGCCATCCCCGCGCCAAGATCGAGGCTGTCCTTCAGGTGGAGAGCGCTCCAGTCGAGCACCGCTCCCTCGCTGGTGAGCGCCAGAAAGGCCAGCAGCCCGAGGCCGACCGTGGCGCGCGTCGGGAGCGCGAAAGCGGGCTCGCCATTGCCGCTGTCCGCCGCGCCCGGCAGGAGGAAGAACAGCGGCGTGAGCCCGAGCGCGGCGGCGATCCCCGTCTGCAGCATCGCGTGAGCAAGCGGCGGCATGATCGGCAGGAGAGCGGCGGCGAGCCCGGCGCCGAGGAGCCCGCCGAGGCTGAACATGCCGTGGAACGACGACATGACCGGCTTGCCGAGCCGTTGTTCCACCATCACGCCATGCGCGTTCATGGCGACGTCCAGCACTCCATTCGCCGCCCCGAAGAAAAGCAGCGCCGCGGCAAGGAGAAGCGGACTCGGCGCCAGGATCGGCAGCGCGAAGGTGACGAGAAACCCGATCGTCGCGGCGCGGGTTACGGCGGCGCTGCCGAGCCTGGCGATGACGGGGCCGGCGAGCGGCATGGCGATCAGCGCGCCGAGCGCCATCGCGAGCAGCGACAGGCCGAGCGCGGCGTGGCTGATCCCCAGCCGCTCCTTGACGAGCGGGATATGGGCGGCCCAGGCGCCGATGGTCATGCCGTTGGCGAGAAAGACGAAAGCCACGGCCCAGCGGGCGCGCCGGTCGGCGCCGGGGTTCTCCTGCATGCTTCGTTCCAGGTCTTTCTTAAGCGGCGGGGGTCGCGACCCGCGCGGGCTCGAGCGGGCGGCCGATCAGCGCGGGACGGATCGGCGCGACGGCTCGGGTTCCTGTCCCGCCCAATCGCGGCAGGGCGGCGAGCTGTTCGGCGAGCGCGCGATGGCCGGCGATCTGGATGCGCTCAGGCGGGTCAAGCCAGGCTAGCGCCTCGCCTAGCGTTCGCGCCTGGCGGACCTTCTCGATCGCCGTCAGGTAGGCCGCGTCCGGGGCGCCTCTGAAGCGGGGCGCGGAGCTCGTCCATCTGAAGTGCGTGTTCCGCACGGCCTCGCCGGTGGCGAGCGCATGGACGCCATCGGCGGGCAAGCCCGGCAGGCGAGCCATTGTCGCGGAGCGTGCCTGGAAAATCACGGGTGGCTCGCGCTCCTCCGGCGTCAGGAGCAGGCCGGCCCTGCGGAGCGCGGCGCCCAGACGCGCGCTGCCGCTCCATTTGGACAGCGGCGCGGCGAGAAGCAGACCGGCGACCGGGGCCGAAAGCCACGCCAGGCCCGTCGGGGAGAGGAGAAAGGCCGCCAAGCCCATCGCCAGGCCGAAACCAAAGTGCCAGCGATGCCGACGCCAGGCGTCGCCCCATTCAGTCTCGCCGGTGTCGCGCTGGCGCTCGGACCAGCCGGAATCGCGGCCGGCGAGGATCTCGTAGATCTGCCGACTGTGGATCATCATCATGACCGGCGCGAGAAGGGCGGAGACGACGAGCTCGAGGAGAAAGCTTCCCAGAAGACGCGGCGCGCCGCCACAACCTCGACGCAAGCCGGGGTCGAGCAGCGCGCGGAGAAGCCCGATGAGCTTGGGCAGGAGCAGGACGGCCAGGCTGAACAGGAACAGCCGGATCGTCTGGCTCGATTCGAGAACCGGGCCGGCGGCATGGGCCGGATCGGTCGGGCTTTCCGGGCCGGCGAAGTGGGCCTCCAGACCGAGCGCGAACCCGCCGGCGATCAGCAGAAGCCAAAGCGGCGAGGCGAGATAGCTCATCATCCCCATCGCCAGGTGCGCCCGGCTGACGAGGGTCAGCCCGCTCGCGTAAATGACTTTGGAATGCTGCAGGTTGCCCTGCGCCCAGCGCCGGTCGCGGACGGCCGCGTGGATCAAGGAGGGCGGGCTCTCCTCCCAGGAGCCGCCGAGGCGCGCCGCCATCTCGACGCGCCAGCCGGCGCGGCGCATCAGGGCCGCCTCGACGAAATCGTGCGACAGGATGTGGCCGCCGAGGGGCTTGCGGCCGGGCAGCTCGGGCAGCCCGCAGGCGCTCGCGAAGGCGGCGGTGCGGATGATCGCGTTGTGCCCCCAATAGGTGCCGTCGCTCCCCTGCCAGGCGGCGAGGCCGCAGGCCATGACCGGGCCATGGACGCGAGCGGCGAATTGCTGCATGCGGGCGAAGACCGTCGCGCCGCCGGCCAGCATCGGAACGGTCTGCAGGATGCCGAGCTTCGGGTCCTTCTCCATCGCCGCGGCGAGCGCGACCAGCGCTTCGGGCGACATCAGGCTGTCGGCGTCGAGCAGGATGAAATGATCGTAGCGGCCGCCCCAGGTCTCGACGAAGTCGCGGACGTTGCCGGATTTCTTCGCCGCGTTGACCCAGCGCCGGCGATACCAGACCGGCATCACATCGCGGAGCGCCGAGCGCAGCCGATCCACGGCCAAGGTTTCGGCCACCCAGACATCGGCTTTCGTCGAATCGGAGAGGATGACGATCTCGAAGGCGCGCGCCTCGCCGATCTCCTGGAGACCGCGAGCCATCGCCTCCAGCGCCGCGCTCGTTCGCGCCGGGTCTTCCTGGAAAACGGGCATGACGAGGGCGTTGCGCGATGCGAGCGCTCCGCCGGTGTGGCCCGGGCGGATGTGGCGTGCCGGCGGTGCCACCAGCCCGGCGACCGCCGAGCTTGCCGCGAGCGAGATCCAACCGAAGGTCACCGCAAGGACTGCGGTCATCAGAGCCTCCAAAGTGGTGATCCCGCCGGATGATACGACCCGGACCATCTCGCGCGTGGCGATGGCGGCGAGCGCCGCCGCGCCGCCGAAAGCGACCAGCCGCGCCGCGGCCACGCGCCAGGAGATGCCGCCCTGCCTCCAACGGACCGGCGCAAGCCTAAGGTCCTGGACAGGCATGGCCACGGGCGCCGGGGACGGCATGCCCGGATGGGCCTTCAGCGGGAGGACGACATGCTCGGTCATCGAGCCGACCGACACAGACCACCCGAGGCGCGCGGGATGCGTCGTTCCTGGCCATGCGGGCCTGCCGCCGCATTGGCTGACCCGCCATGCACAGAGCTGCGTCTGATCATGATCGCTCTTCAGGATTCGCCGGGCGGGACGATGCGGGAAGCTGGGCGCTTCAAAGCAGACGGGAGGCCCTCGCCGCCAGAAGCAATCGACCTTCGCAACTGCGACAAAGCGCACTCGGTTCCGTCGGGCCTCCAGCCCGCCCTGCGGCGGCATCGCATCGGTGGCGATCCGCCGTAGCGCCCAACCGACCGGCGGATCGCGCTCTTTTTCGTGATCTCGATAACGTGAAGCGAGATGCTCCTTTTAACTTTTCGATGCGATTGTGGACAACGCAACAAGAGAGTTAATCTCGTGCGTGTCGGGAGTTCAGTCATGCGTAAGCTTGTGGTTTGCGTGTTGTTCCTTGCCTTGGGCGTCTCCAATGCTTGGGCGGCGAGCCTGGTGGCGAAGGTGGATATCTCGAATCAGACGATGACGGTCATCCGGAACGGCGTCGTCGCTTATTCCTGGAAGGTGTCGACCGGAGCGAAAGGGTATCGGACGCCCACTGGCAGCTATAGCCCGCAACGGCTGCACAGGATGTGGTATTCCAGCAAATACGCGAATTCGCCGATGCCGCACTCCATCTTCTTCCGCGGCGGCTACGCGGTCCACGGAACGGACCAGATCAGGAAGCTGGGCCGGCCGGCCTCGCATGGCTGCGTCCGCCTGCATCCAAGCCATGCGGCGAGGCTTTTCGCCCTGGTCAAGGCGCACGGGCCGAAGAACACCCGCATCGTCGTCCAGAACTGAGCGGCGGCGCCCGGCGGCCTGCCGCCTAGCGGAACGTGATGATGCGCGCGCCGGTCGCCTCGGCGAGCGCGCGCGGGTCGGCCTGGAACACCGCATTCGGCGCGCCCGCTGCCGCCCAGACCGCGTCGAACGCCAGCAGGTCTTCGTCCATGTAGGTGGCGAGCGGTGCCAGCGACCCGAGCGGGGCGACGCCGCCGATGGCGAAGCCGGTGACGTCGCGAACTTCCCTGGCGTCCATGCGCTCAAGCGGCGCGCCGAGGATCGCGGCGATGCCCGCCTGATCGACGCGGTTCGGGCCGGAGACGAGCAGGAGCACCGCCTCGCCGCCACCGGCCTTGCGGAACACCAGCGACTTGACAATCTGCGCCGCCGACACGCCGCAAGCCGCGGCGGCTTCCTCGGCCGTCCGTGTGCTGGCCGCCATTTCCCGGAAGCTGATCGCCAGGCCCGCCGCCTCCGCCGCGGCGCGGACCCGATCGATACTTTTCGTTCGCTCTGCCACCAGCGCTCCGGGGATAAGGTCCAGGGCTCGAACCGCGGTCCTGCGCGGCGATCCGGAACCTGCTAGACTCCTTCGGGCGAGGACGGAAGGCCGGAGACGTCATGGCTTTAGGAAAGAGCAAGCCGGTCGCGGATCTGCAGCGGGCGCTCCGCGATGTGCGGATCGCCCATGCGGAACGGAACGACGGCGTGGTGGAGCTTCGGGAGGCGGAACAGGCGCGGCTTGAGCTCCTCGCGGAGGCGCTGGAGGGGGTCTTCGACGGCCTGCCGCAGGACAATGAACAGCTCCTGCTCGGGGTGCTGCCGGGCCAGCCGCCGCGCTTCTGGGTGGATGCCACCAGCTTCGTCATGATGGCCCGCGACAAGCGGCACTACCAGTTCGCCAAGGATACGCGGCTGGGGCGAACCGTGCTCGCCGAGAGCGTCAGCGTCGACCCGATCGCCGACGCGGTGACGCGCTATGTGGCGGAGCGGATCGTGGAACGCGAGCAGCTGATCGAAGCCGACTGGCTGGCCCAGACGATCCGCAAGCGCCGCAACGGCGCGGCTCCGAGCCGGCCGGGCGGGGAGAACCAAGCCGTGATCTGGGGCTTGTCGGGATTCGGCCTCGGCATGATCGCCGGGATGTTCCTGCTCGTCGCCTATGCGTGGTTCATGGCCGGCTAACTGGGCCGGTTGACCGAATAGGAGACGCGGGCAGTCTCGACGATCTCGCCGGATTCGGCGTAGCCGCGGTGGATCACGGTCAGGTCGTAACAGGCGCCTTTCTCCGCGATTTCGTGGAGCGCGTAGCCACCGGCGCGGGGTCCGCCCAGCGCCGGGCCGCTGCCGGCCGGGACGCCGACCACCGGCACGATTCCGTCGGCGCCCTGGATCGCCGTCATCATGCGGATGTGCTCGTGGCCGTGCAGGATCAGCTCGGCGCCGAACGTCTCGACGGCCCGGCGGAAACGCTTGCCGTCGGTGAGCTTGCGCCAGGCGCTGTTCGGATCGATGAGCTTTGGCGGATGGTGGATGAGGATGACCCGGAAGAGGCCTTCGTCCCTGGCCTGGCAGAGCAGCGCGGCGACCCGCTCCGTCTGCCGCTCGCCCACGTGCCCGGTCGCCATGAACGGGGCCGAAGCGACGGCGGAGGAGACGCCGATGAGGGCGACGTGGCCCTTGCGCCGCATGAACGGAAACAGCGCCTTGCCGATGTGCTCCGAATCGTCGCTCACCATCCACGGCGCCCAGAGTTTTCGGTAGCGATGATGTGCCCGGGGCACGTAGGAATCGTGGTTGCCGGGGATGGCGGTGACCCGGTCGGGCGGCCCGAGCGCCTCCAGCCAGAGGCGCGCATTCTCGAACTCCTCGCGCCGGGCGATATTGGTGAGGTCGCCGGTGACCGCGATATGGTCGGGCTCGTGGGCGCGCAGATCGGCGACGAGCCGGTCCAGCGTCTCGGACGTCATCGCTCCCTTGCGGTTGCGCCGCCAATTCGTGTAGCCGACAATGCGCTTAGACGCGTAATCCCGGAGCCGCATTTCGGG
>JACCSN010000617.1 GCA_013812985.1 Hyphomicrobiales bacterium
CGGCATTAGCGATCGTCCGCTCCGCGACTTCCGCCCGCCGCGCCAGTTCGCGTTGGCTCCATAAGCGACGAATTCGATGCTCCTGCAACGTCGCCACCAAGGCACCCCCTTTCTCATAGGCAATAGAGAGCAATTATACCGCATCTTCCTGTAACTACATGCAGGAGTTTTGACGCGTGCCGCGCCAGGAAGAGCCCCGGATGGTGTCTGCCATGCTCTGCTGAATTCACCTGCGATGTCATCAACCTAAGGTCTTTGGTACCTGGCCTCTCGGGCCTTGCGACTGATGTCGTTGGGAGCTCTGTCCACCCCTTTTCTAAACCTGACGGATCAGATATGATGGGCGTGAATAGAAAGAATATATGTACTAATTTTCCTTTCTTTGGAGCGAGCGGCTGTGGGTCACACCGAGCTCGGCTACCTTCCCAGGTCAGCACGCTGGCAGGTTGTCGCAACCCTGCTTGCTCAGCCCCATCTCGACGCTCCGGCGGTTGCAATCGCCACCGCGAACGCTGCGCAGGATCGCCTTAGACAGCTCCGCGGTGACCCCTCACTCGCCTACTGCTTCTGGCTCCTAATTCGGCTGGCCGAAGCTGCCCGTAGTCCTGACTTCGTCGAGGCTGCCGCTCGGCTTGGGATCGCCGTGCGTTCCGATGACGCTGCGCTCACCATCATCGCCCGCGCCGCTGACCGGGCCCGCGTTGAACTCAACCGCTATCCGAAGTCGGGGCCGTTTGGAGAGATCGCGTCCCTTGCGCTGCGTCGTGCCCTGACTGAGACGGTGGGCACGGAGAGTCGATCGCTTTTCGGCTCGTCGCTGGAGGATTTGGAACGAGCGTTCCGTCGCTACTCGTCGCCGGCCCAATTTGGGACGCTGGCCAAGCGCTTCTTCGGTGATTTCTACGGCCGCACGCTGCGCTTTTACGTCGAGCGGGAGTTGCAGAACCGGATCGGCAACGAGGGGTTGCCCACCATCACCGCAGCGAACACCTTTGCCGATGCTCTCGATCTGCATGCCCGGGAAACGGCGCGCATCATCGAGGGCTTTGCCGCCGACTGGTACGACAAACACCATTGGGAGGCGGGTGGGGCGATCAGCCGCGACGAGGCGCAGGGATTTGTTGCTCATGCGCTCACCAAGCTCCGCAAGGAGCTCTTAGCCGACGCCCGATGAGTGTCAACGCAGAGGCGGACACCACGCGCGTCCTTATCGTGTGCGATGAGGCGACGGTGCCTCGGGATTTCGCTGACCGCGGCTGGAGCACGGTACCCATCCGTTCGCATGGTGAAGAGGGGGAACTGAACCTGCGTGCTGATAGTCTGGGAACACGATTCATCGGTCACCTCGACGAGCGTGCCAACGACATGGTGCGCATTGCTGCTTACGCTTTTGCCGCCGATCAATTGATCTCTCGGGGAGGAAAGGGCGATCCCAATCGTCGTCGCTGGCGCCGCGAGCTGGCCGTGTGTGTCCCTGTTTCCGATCCGTCCTTCTGGGCAGATGAAGACACGACGACGGCTCTGGCCGAAGCCTTGGGCTATGGCACCGAGGATCATTGGGAATTCGCATTCTCCCCTTCCGTTATCGGTGATCGCCGGCTCCAGCTCGGATTCGATGTCGACGCTCGCAATGTACTCGCAGATCCAGACTGCGTGGCCCTCTTGTCTGGGGGCATCGATAGCCTCTGCGCCACAGTGGAAGCGGTGGCAGATCACCAACGGCGACCGGTATTGGTCAGCCATCGCACGACACCACCTGTCGCCAGTCATCAGCAACGGCTGATAGCTGGTCTTGAGACCCAATTCCCGGCATGGTCGTTCCCACGCTTGAGCTTCTGGATCCATAAGCGCGGGAAAGAAGCAGTAGAGCGGACACGTCGCACCCGTGGCTTCTTGGTCGCCGCGCTTGGCGCCGCCGTTGCTGGTCAGGTGAGGTTGCCCACCGTGCTTCTGCCGGACAATGGCTATGTGAGCCTCAATCCACCAGTCAATGCCCAGTTGGTAGGCACGCTCAACAGTCGAGGTACGCATCCCACCTTCCTGCGGCTGGTCAATCGCCTGCTCGATCTCGTCTTCCCCGATGGAGTGCAACTCGAAAATCCACTGGAGCGCCGGACGCGCACTGAGGCGCTGGCGATCCTGAGCAATCATGGTTGTGAGCACCTGCTGCGTGAAACTCGCTCCTGCTCTCACAGCCGTTTTACCGTTGATAAGCCACATTGCGGCGTGTGCTCGCAGTGCGTAGACCGGCGATTCGCGACAGTTGCCGCAGGACTGGAAGCATTCGATCCGCCCGAGCAGTACGAAATCGACCTTTTCACCGCACCACTTCGCGACGGCGAGGCGCGAGTCTTTGCCACCTCCTATGTCGGGCATGCGTATCGCGTCGACACGCTCAACACGGAGAAAATGTTCTCTGAATACCCTGAACTCGAAGCCTGCCTCGATCTGGATGGTGGAAGCATCGCGAACTCTGCGGAGTCTCTTGCTGGCATGCTCAAACGGCATGCTGATGAGGTCCTGCGGACGATGGAGTCGATGGTGAGCCGGTATGGCAATGACATCGCCCGAGGAAGACTGCCCGCGACGAGCCTGCTCCGAATGGCCGTAGGGTCTGTGGCAACAGGACCGGTCAGCAATGCAGAAACGAATGCTGCTCGCGCGTCCGAGATAGGTGCGGGGGAACGACCTCCGGGTGGAGCGGACCAACCGGAAAAGCCACGGCTGCAGCGCGTAGGCCAGGGGTGGTGGGTGACGTTCGCGTCCGAAAGGGCCTTGATCCATGACTCCGCAGGCATGACCCGGCTGGTCCGACTGCTGAAAGCGCCGGGTCAACAGTTCAGCGCACTCGACCTGGTCGCTGGATCGAGTCCCAGCACGAAGTCTGACAAGCACCGAGTAGCGCGAGATGGCTCGTCGGACGGGGGAATGAACGCGGCAGGGGACCTTGGCGAGATGACCGATGAGGTTGCCAGACAGGAATACCGGCAACGCGCGCAAGAACTCGAGGAGGACTGGGCAAACGCCAAGGCCAGCGGCGATGAAGAACGATATGAACAGATTCGCGCTGAGCTTGAGGCGATCCAGCATGTGTTGAAAGCAACAACGGGGAAACGTGGAAAGCGCCGCACGTTTTCTGCCGAGCATGAACGGGCTCGGCAGACGGTCTCGAAGACGATCAAAACCGCGCTCGATATCATCGAGGAGGAACTCCCGACGCTGCGCCTCCACCTCCACGACAGCCTCGTCTTCGGTCACTTCCTCACCTATGATCCGCGACCCCGTCTTGTCTGGGACATCTCACCCTAGTTCTCTTGGTACGGCGTGAATAATCAATTCACACATGTGAATCCGTAGTTCACACGTGTGAATTGCCGCGTCTCACGTGTGAAACGAAAGCTCACGCCATCTCTAGCAGAGGGCGCGGGCCGCGGCCGATGCCGCGAGAACAAATTCCGCAGCCCGGCTGGGATCGGCGTTGTCCGGTCCAGGAGGTGACGCGGCAATGCCGGACGAGCAGAAGATGAGGACACAAGAGGCGAGGGCAGGTAGCCAAACCCTCTCCATAACGGCGCGGCAGGAACTCTGGCTGCGGATCTGGGACCGATTGCTACAGCCGATACTGGAGGATAGCGGGTGCCAATGTCACGACCCCGGCATCGGGGAAGCCAAGGTCGGTGCCGCGTCACAACGTCGTGATGACTCCACCGGGGAGGCGACGTGATGGGAAGGCACGTTGACCGACTCGCTCGGGTCCCATCGCTCGCTGCTGCTCTGGCTTGTGAAGACAACATCGCTGCAGCCTCTGCCCTGATTGGTCTGGGGTTGCCCCTCTTCCCGGTGCACTCCGTCGATGCCCTAGGTCGGTGCAGTTGCGGTGCCGCCTGCGGAAGGGATGCCGGCAAGCACCCTCGCACCGAGCGCGGCCTGCTTGACGCCACGACGCACACGCGCCAGATCACGGCGTGGTGGAGGAGGTGGCCCGACGCCAACCTCGCCGTGGCCACCGGTGCCAACGCAGGGGTGTGGGTTCTCGACATCGATCCTGGCACGGGCGGGGAGGAGAGCATCGCCACGCTCGAGGCGGTGCATGGGGAGATCCCCGCTACCTGGTGTGTGGAAACGGGTGGCGGAGGACTGCATCTCTGGTTTCTGATGCCAGATGCCGCGCTCCGAAATAGCGCCGGTCGCCTTGGCCCTGGACTGGATGTGCGCGCCGATGGCGGCTACGTCATCGTTCCGCCCTCGCGCCATCGTTCCGGCACGACCTATCGCTGGGCAGCCGAATGGCATCCCACGCGTGTCGAGCTCACACCCGCGCCGTCGTGGTTGCTCGATCTCGCATGTCAAGCAACTGGCCCGCGAATGATACCTCCCGATCGCTCCCCTATAGGTAGGAGGGTTGGGGGGAATCATTCGCAGCCCCTCCCAACGGTTATTGCGGAGGGTGCACGCAACGCGACGCTGACCAGCCTCGCCGGTGCAATGCGTCGCAAGGGTTGTGGAGAAGCGGCCATTCTCGCCGCCCTCTCGACCGAGAACGCTGAGCGGTGTATCCCTCCGCTGCCTGAACCCGAGATTACCCGCATCGCCCGCTCCGTGAGCCGCTATGCCGCAACTCCGGATCTGGGGCTCTCTTGCCGGCCGTCACGCTCCCGTACCTTCGTCGAGTTCATCGACGGCAAGGCGGTGGCGCGATGAGCGAGATCATGGACACTGAGCCGTTCAGCCCACTCTCCTTGGAGAAGCTGTTCGCTCTCGATCTGCCCGAGCTCGAGTACGTCGTGGAGGAGATTCTCCCATCGGGCTCGGCCTGTTTGCTCTCGGGACGCGAAAAGTCCGGCAAGGGATTGCTGTCCCTTGACTTCTGCATCTCCATCGCGCTCGCTGAACCGTTCCTCGATCGCGCGGTCTTGGAGGGACCCGCCATCTACTGCGCGGCGGAGGAGAACTTACGCGATGTGCGGGCACGGGTCGCTCAGCGCTTGGGTATCCGCCGCAATGTGCCCTTCTACGTTCTGCCTCTCGATGGCTCGACCGGCGACCGGCTCCAGCTAGAAGATCCGGTGGCGATGCTGCGGCTACTGATGATGGTGGAGAAGATCCAGCCGCGAGTCGTGGTGCTCGACACGCTGCGCGAGCTCCATAGTTGTCGCGAGGACCTCAGCGATGAGATGGGTCCGCTCCTGCGTCCGCTGCGACAACTGGCCCACCAGACCGGGACGACTGTCGTCGTCAACCATCATCAGAATAAGGGCGGTGGTTTTCGGGGCAGCACCGCCATCCGCGCGGCCTTTGACTTGGAATGGGCGTTTACCCGAACCGACGGTGACGATGAGGCGGGCGCGACGCCATGCGGAACGCTTAGGGTTGAGGGGCGACATGGCCCACGCACTATCCTCAAGGTGCGCTTGGGCCCGAATCTGCACTGGGAGTTGCAGGAGGCACTCATCACCCCACGCGATCCGGGCGCGCGGGGGGGCATCCTGACTCACCTGACTGACGTCAATACGTGGCGGACTGCAACAGAGATCGCCGAGGGGTGCGGCATCAAGCTGAAGACGGTCCAAAACGTGCTGGCGACACTGCTCAAGGAGATTCCGCGACCCATCGCGGTGCAAGGCACCGGGTTCAAGAACGATCCGCGGCAGTACCGCATGCGCGAACCCCACTTCGAGGGGTTTGGTGCGGATGGTGGGGGAAATTTGATTCCCCCCGATGAGTCCCCTCTAGGGGGCAAGGCCGGAAGGAATCATTTTTTGGGAGCGGATGGAGAAGCCGGCAGCGATCGATATACGCGATGAGTCGCTCGCTCTGGCGGTGCCCGAACCGCGGCTGTCCGGTGCCACATGGGGCGGTGCTGGGACGCGTGACCGCAGATAATGGGTTAGTTCTCAATCCGACCGTGGAGCGATTCAGCATCTACCTAGACACCCGGCGGGCAGTTATCGCCTGTCCAGCATGTCGGGCGAAGCGGGAGTTCCGAGGTGATGCAGTCTTCTCACCGCAGCGACGAGATGTCCTAGCTCGGGCCGTGAACGACGTTAGCCATTGACAGGATCCAGGAGGCGGGGGGCTCACAACGACCGTGGTTGCGCGGATCAGGGTGCCACGTGAGTTATTGAGCCGATGAGGCGCGGGATTTGATAGACTAACCGCATAGCAATCGAGTGGTGGACGCAGGGGCCGCCGGACGCGAGCAGCAACGCTCGCCCGGCGGCTCGTTGCATCTGCTGAGCTGCGCCGTCAATGGGGCTCTGCCTCAGCTGCAGCGCAGCCAGGCGGTTCAAGCGGGGCACTCATCAGGAGGTAACACAACGCCATGGGCTGGGAGACCCGCCAGGGCCGCGGCCGCTACTACACCCGCAGCCGCAAGGTGCACGGCCGCATCATCCGCGAC
>JACCSN010000624.1 GCA_013812985.1 Hyphomicrobiales bacterium
GCATCGTTCTGCCGCTTGACATACGGCTTCACATAGCTCGGCGGCATCAGCCGAACCTGGTGACCGAGCTTGATCAACTCGCGTGCCCAGTGGTGAGCCGTGGCGCACGCTTCGATGCCGATCCGACACGACGGCTGCTTGGCGAAGAACGCAAGGAGCTGCGCCCGCCGCACCTGCCGCCGGATCACGACTGTGCCGCTCTCGTCGACGCCGTGCACCTGGAACAACGACTTCGCGATATCCAATCCGATCGTGACCACCTGACCCATATTCTCTCCTCCATCTCTGCTAAGAGCTTACCGCTCCCGCAAGGATGGAGAGCCGTCCACAGCATCAACTCCTGTCGTCCGTTTCGCGCCCAAAGCGGTCGTTCGAGTGACTGCTCGCGGATAGCGGCCTCGGACCCATGGCCGACATTCACGTGTGCAGGGAATGCACAGGGTCAAATGCGCTTCAAACCGCCGTCACGGGGGATTGCCCAAGCGGAACGCCATGCGTAGTCAGAGTTGATGCACCTGGCTGCTGCTGCGCAGGAGTTGCGGAGCGGGAAGGGCGATTTCCCAGCGGAGGGATGGGATTTGGAGAACCCCGTGCGCACAGTTAAGTCCATTGACGCGGTTGCAACCCTCCAGACGGCCATACGGCACGCCAGCGTAACCGGCGAGGAGGCGCCGTTCGCGGCTTATCTCGCTGGCGTTCTCCCTGAGATCGGGGTGACGCCTATCGTCGCCGACTTCGTCCCGGGTCGGCCGAATGTGTGGGGTGTCAAGCGCGGCGGAGGCGGCGGGCGCAGGCTTCTGCTCGTGGGACATACGGACGTTGTCCACGCCCGCGGATGGGGCGAGCGCTGGGCCGGGACGGAGCGCGCGGATCCCTTTGGTGCCGCGGTTGTCGATGGGGAAGTCTGGGGACGTGGAGCCGCCGATCTTAAGGCGGGTATTTGCACGGCGATTGAGGCCTTGCGGATACTGGATGCTTCCGGAGAGACCCTCGCCGGCGATGTCATCCTCGCCTTCGTCGGTGACGAGGAGAGCGGCGAGCCGGGAACCGGGGTAAGCGCGGGCATGAAGGCCTTTGCGGCGCTTCTCAAATCGGGTGGCATTCCGCGCCCGGACCTGGCAATTTACCTGGAGCCGACGACGCTCGATATCTATCCCGCCCAGATCGGCTTCTTCATCGGGGAGATCGAGGTGACGGGCCGGACCGTCTACTTCGGCGTACCCGAACAGGGGGTCGACGCCTTGAAGGCAACCCATTCGGTGCTCTCCGCCCTATGGGAGCATTCGGCCGACCTGGAGGGCCGCGGCTCGCACGAGTTGGTCGGCCGCTCTTTCCTGCTCGTCACGTCGATTGAGGGGGGCGGTCTGATCGCGGTGCCCGGAGCCTGCAGGCTGAGCCTGATACGCAAGCTGCGGCCCGGCGAGGGTCTTTCCGAAGCGCGCCGAGAGTTGGAAGCGGTGGTGCGAGGAGCGGTCAACGACCCGGCCGTCGGGATTTCGTTTGCCTATCCGGCGGGGCGCGATCACGAGGTCGGCGGCGAAGCCTTTGAGGTCGACCCGCAGCTGGAGACGATCCAACTGCTGCAGGACGTGGTTCGCCGTCACCGGCCGGATCGTGGCCGCATCGCCGGCGCGCCGTTCTGGTCGGAAGGTTCGTTCTTGACCGCGCTCGGCATTCCGGCCGTTTATTTCGCACCGGGCGACATCGGCATCTGCCACACGCTGGAGGAGCGTGTCCCCATCGAGGAGTATTTGACCGGCATCGCCGCTTTGGCCGAGTTCATCGGTCGGTTCTGCGGCGTTGCCGCGCCTGGGCAACGATAAGCGAAGGGAGAGAGTGACATGGAAATTGGCTTGAGAATGGGCCTGGCGGCAGCCGCCACGCTGGCCGGCATGCTGTGGGTCGCCCCTGGGATCGCGCAGACAAAAGGTCCGGGAGGTGAATCGCCCACGCCGACCAGCGAGATCACCCTGACTGACGAGGAAGTGGCCAAGCTGAAGGAAGGCAAGTATACGGCGGCTCTGCTTTGGCATACCTCCTCGGATTTCGTGAACGCCGTCACGGCGGGAGCGACCGACGAGTTCAATCGGCTCGGCATCGAGGTCGTGGCGACGACCGATGCCGGCTTCGACGCCGCCAAGCAGAAGAGCGACGTCGAGACGGTCATGGCCAAGAACCCGAGCGCCATCCTGGTCCTGCCGCTCGATCCGACCACGGCGGCCGAGGCGCTCCGCCCGGCGGTGGAGGCCGGCGCGAAGGTCGTGCTCCTCTCCAATGTGCCCGCCGGCTACAAGCATGGGACCGACTACGTCGCCATCGTCACAGACGACCTCTTCCAGATGGGCAAGCAGGCCGCGGACGCACTTGCCGCCGCGCTAGGCAAAAAGGGCAAGGTCGCCTGGATTTACCATGATGCGCAGTATTACGTGACCAATCAGCGCGACAACGCCTTCAGGACGACGATCCAGAACGACTACCCCGACATGGAGATCGTCGCCGAGCAGGGCATCGCCGATCCGGCGCGGGCCGAGGAGATCGCCAACGCGCTTCTTCTGAAGAACCCCGATCTGAATGGCGTTTACGTAACCTGGGCAGAACCGGCGGAGGGCGTCCTCGCGGCGCTCCGGGCGGCCGGCAATGCCGACACCAAGATCGTGACCCTCGATCTGTCGGAGCCGGTGGCGCTCGACATGGTCCAGGGTGGCAATGTGGCTGCGATCGTCACCGATCAGGCCTACGAGCTCGGCCGGGCGATGGCGACGGTGGCCGGCTATGGGCTCCTCGGCAAGGAGGCGCCCCCCTTCCTGGTGGCTCCCGCGACGACGGTCACGAAGGCCAATGTCGAACAGGGCTACCAGGAATCGCTGCACCGCGATGCGCCGCAAAGCGTTGTCGATGCAAACAAGTAGCGTCTGAGCGTAGCGTAGCTTTGAGGTCCGCCGGCGCCATCCGGGCGCCGGCGCAGCCAAACATGGGAGGACTGCAATGCCGGTTCGGCTTACGCACTCAAGTATCATCGGCGCGGCAATTTCCGCGCTTTTCGCGCTAGCCGCGCCGGCGGCGATCGCGGCGAACACCACCGGCCCGAACGGTGAGAGCGCCACGCCCGCCTCCACTGTCACGCTCACGCCGGAGGAAGAGGCCAGGATAAAGGAGGGAAAGCACACCGCTGCGCTCGCCTGGCACACCTCGTCGGATTACACGACGGCGGTCGACCAGGGCGCCAAGGACGAGTTCGCGCGGCTCGGCATCGAGGTGGTCGCAACGACCGACGCCCAGTTCGATCCCGCCCGGCAGAAGAGCGACATCGAAACGATCCTCGCCAAGAAGCCGAGCATCATCCTGTCGCTTCCGGTGGACCCGGACACCGCGGCTGAAGTCTACCGGCCGGCGCTCGAGGCGGGCGTCGTCCTCGGCTTCGTCGACAACGCGCCGAAGGGATTCGTCCACGGCAAGGACTACGTGACGATCGTCTCCGACGATCTGGCGCAGATGGGCGAGAAGGCGGCCGACGCGCTCGCCGCGGCGATCGGAGGAAAGGGCAAGGTCGGCTATCTCTTCCACGACGCCAATTTCTACGTGACCAACCAGCGCGACCAGGCTTTCAAGGACACCATCCAGTCTAAGTATCCGGAAATCGAGATTGTCGCCGAGCAGGGCCTGGCCAATCCCACCGGCGCTGAAGACATCATCAACGCCTTCCTCATCAAGAACCCCGATCTCGACGGCGTCTATGTGACCTGGGCTGAGCCGGCGGAATTCGTGCTCGCCGCCTTGCGCAACAACGGCAACACGACGACCAAGGTGGTGACGCTCGATCTTTCCGAGCCGTTGGCGCTCGACATGGTGAAGGGCGGCAACGTCGCGGCGATCGTGGCCGACGAGGCCTACAGCATCGGCTCCACGCTGGCGCGGGCAGCGGCCGCCGGCCTCATCAAGAAGGAGCTGCCGCCGTTCCTCGCGGTGGATGCCCTCGCCGTGACCAAGGACAATCTGAAGGAGGGCTGGCAGCAATCGCTGCACCGGGATCCGCCGGCATCGTTGTCCGCGCCGCAATGATGCCTTCAAGGCTGTCGGCTGTCCGGGCGATCGATCCCAGCCGATATGTCGTCTATCTTGGCTTCCTCATCATCCTGGTAGGATTCTCCGTCGTCCTTAGGGACGACGGGTTCCTGACGGCCCGCAATCTCCTCAACATCGTGCAGCAGACCGCGCCGGTAACGGTCATGGCGGTGGGAATGGTCTTCGTGCTGACCGCTGGCGAGATCGACGTTTCGATCGGCTCGATCGTGGCGATCTCGGCGCTCTTGGCCGCCGTCGTGCTCAGGACCGAGCCGTGGTTCGTCGGTGCGGCCTGCGGCCTTGCCGCCGGCGCGGCGATCGGAGCCGTGAACGGCGCGCTGGTGGCGTTCCTGCGTCTTCCCTCCTTCCTGGTGACGCTGGCCACGATGGGCCTGCTTGCCGGGTTGGCGCGCTGGCTGACCAGCCTTCAGTCGGTGCCGATCACCAACGAGACGTTCAACAACCTCTTCGGCGCGGGCAGGCTGTTCGGGGCGCCGTCGCTGCTGATCTGGACGGCCGCCGTGGTGGCGGTCGGCCATTTCTTCTATCGGGAGAGCCGGTTCGGCGCGCATGTGCATGCGATCGGCGACAGCGCCCAGAGCGCGCGCGCTGTCGGCATCCGCGTGTCGCGCGTTCGCTTCGCCGTGCTGGTGCTGTCGGGAGCGATGGCCGCCTTGGCCGGGCTCCTCTACGCCGGCAGGCTGCACGGCGCCCGCTACACGCTCGGCGAAACCGACCTTCTCACCGTGATCGCCGCAGTCATCGTCGGCGGCACCAGGCTGTCAGGCGGCATGGGCACGATCGTCGGCGCGCTGATCGGCTCGCTTCTGATGGGGATGCTGAATAACGGCCTGATCTTGATGGGGCTGGACGTATCCGGGCAGATGATGGTGCGCGGCATGATCATCCTTGCCGCCATCGCCCTTACGCTGCGTGAGAAGGCCCGCTGAGGTTCGAAGATGTTCTTGGATGTGCTGCGCCGTCGCAATCCCCGCCTGATCGAGCAGTCGATCGCGCTGCATCAGGGCGGCCGGATCCCGGCGAACTCCTATGTGATCGACCTCGATGCGGTCGCGGCGAATGCCGGGCTGCTGCGCGCCGAGTCCGACCGCCACGGCCTGAGAATCTTCGGCATGACGAAGCAGATGGGACGCAACGGCTCGTTCTGCGCCGCGCTCCGACGTGGCGGTATCGACAAGGCCGTGGCTGTAGACATGGCGTGTGCGCGCGCCTGCCGGCGGGCCGGCCTTCAGATCGGCCATATCGGCCACCTGGTGCAAATCCCGCGCGCCGAAGCGGACGCCGCGGCCTCGCTCACGCCGGACTATTGGACGGTGTTCAACTTCGAGAAGGCGACGGAAGCCGCTCGCGCCTCGGGGCTACGGGGCCGACGGCAAGACCTGCTGGCCCGCATCCAATCCGAGGGCGACCGCTTCTATCGCGGGCACGAGGGCGGCTTCGACGCCGCCGAGATACTCCGCGTCGCCGATCGCCTTGACGATCTGGAGGGAGCTTGTTTTGCCGGGGTTACCACGTTTCCGGCGCTCCTCTTCGATGCCGAGGCGCGCGCGATCAAGCCGACGCCTAACCTGACGACGCTGCAAAGGGCCGCCAATATCCTCGCCCGTGCGGGCCGGCAGGGGATCGAGATCAACGCGCCGGGCACCACCTCGTCTGTCGCCATGAGGGCGCTCGCCGAAGCGGGGGCGACGCAGGTGGAGCCGGGTCATGGCCTGACCGGAACGACGCCGCTGCATGCCTTGGAGGATCTCCCCGAGCTCCCGGCGGTCGTCTACCTTACCGAGGTTTCCCACCTCCACCACGGCGAAGCCTACTGCTTCGGCGGCGGGCTTTACCTCGATCCGGTCTTCCCGGAGTATCAGGTCAAGGCTGTGGTGGCGCGTGAGCCGACCTCAGCCGAACGGGCGCTCCGCACCGTCGAGATCCCGCCAGCCGCCGCCATAGACTATTACGGCATGATCGACACGGCGGCCGGGGGCGATCCGATCGAGGTCGGAGACGCGGTTGTGTTCGGCTTCCGGCCGCAGGCTTTCGTCACCCGCGCCTATACGGTCGGAGTTTCGGGTCTGGCCGGCGATGATCCTGTCGTTGGGCCGATCCATGACGCCTTTGGCCGGCCAGTCGAGTGGCCGCTTTGAGCAGCGGACCTGCCCCGGTGGTCGGGCCGGAAACTGCGCCTGCGCCTGTCCTCAGCCTGCACAACGTGCGCAAGGTCTTCGACGGCGTCGTTGCGCTCGAAAGCGTGTCGCTTGAGGTGAACAAGGGGGAAGTCGTCGCGCTCGTCGGTGATAACGGCGCCGGCAAGTCGACGCTGGTCAAGATCATCTGCGGCGTGCACCCGCCGACCGCCGGCCGCATCCTGGTGCAGGGCGAGGAAGTGCATTTCACCAATCCCAGCCAGGCGCAGCAGCGCGGCATTCAGGTTGTGTTCCAGGATTTGGCGCTGGCCGGACAGCAGCCGGTCTACATGAACCTGTTCCTTGGCCGCGAGCGGGTCACCGGCTGGTGGCGGCGGCTCGACCGAAAACGCATGATCGAGGAAACGCGCGATCTGATGCAATCCATGGAAGTTCGGATCCCCTCGCCATCGGCGGCGATCCGCAACCTTTCCGGCGGGCAGAGGCAGGGCGTCGCCATCGCGCGCGCCACGCATTGGGCCTCCCGCCTCGTGCTCATGGACGAGCCCACCGCAGCGCTCGGCGTAGCGGAAACAGCGAGGGTGGAGTCGATTATCCGCAGCCTCAAAGCGAAGAATCTCGCCGTCCTGCTGATCAGCCACAGCCTTGACCAGGTCTTCCGTCTTTCAGACCGCATCTGCGTTCTTCGGCGCGGGACGCAAGTGGGGGTGAAGAGAACGGGTGAGACCAGCAACAACGAGATCGTCTCAATGATCACTGGTCTTAGCTAGAGGCTGCTAGACTGGAGCCTTGACTTCAGTCGTCTGCTTCCGGCGCGCTTTGGCTTTCTGCGCGGGCGGGCCGGTATCTGCTCGTAGCGCGATGCAAACGATCAGGGCAGGCGTTCCGAACGTCCGCTTTCGGCCAGGACCCGTCATTCATTCACGGCTCGCTGGCGGTCAGTTCGGCCCAAGTCTCTCGCCAGCCAAGGGCGATTGCAAACTCGGCGGTCGCACGCCAAACCTAAGTAGCTGACTTCGCTTCGCTTCTCGTCGCCGTACTAAAATCCCGCAGTCACGAGCTTCGGAGAAATCGGGCCGGAGAGAGAACAAATCCAGGCCCAGTCGCGCTCAGGCAGTCAACAGCTTCTCAGCCACAACCCTGTGTTCTTTGGGCTTTTTCGCCCGGTCGACAGGCCTGGAGAGAGTTCCGCTAGAGGCAGTTGGCGGTGGAGGCAGTCAGAAGCGAACCCGTCTCCGCCAATTCCCTGCTCTGCGGGAAAATACAGGGAATTCGTGGACTTTCGGGCCTTGTGGGACCTGTTCTGCCGCCAGAACCCCAGCCAACCCAGCCACTTAGGTAGCAATTCCCTACCCGGCGGAACAGGGAGGCTTTCCAAGCGGAACAGGGAAATCGCAGAGCTGAACAGGGAAGCGGCGTAAGCGTCTAAGCGTCCAGGGAGCGCACGCTTGTAGCTGGTCTGAGGGCGGCGATCTTCCCGCGACGGCGAGATTGAC
>JACCSN010000629.1 GCA_013812985.1 Hyphomicrobiales bacterium
ATCTTCCGGTCGCTGAACCGGTCGAATATGTGCGGATCTGCGATGCTTTCGGAACGGGGTTCTTCTACATCCCGGGCACTGACACCTGCCTGCAGATCAGTGGGCGCGTCCGTGTCGAATCTCATTACGTCGATGACGGCTTCGGCTCCGACGACGACGACGGCGGCGGCAACAATGACGACGACGACGATGGCAGCAGCGACAACGACTTCATTGACCGCGAGTTCAACAACTGGACGACCCGCGCCCGCGCCAATATCAGGCTCGACGCTCGGACCCAGACGGACTTCGGCCTGATCCGCGCCTTCTTCAACATTCAGGTGACCGAGGGTCCTTCGGATTTCGCCACCAGCTACTCGTCCAGCCTGGATCTTTCGGCGGCATTCATCACGATCGCCAATGATTGGGGCACCTACACGGCCGGTCATACCTCGTCGTTCTTCGACTTCTTCGGGTCCAACACCTTCGGCACCCGGGTCGGCATCGACGACTCCACGGTTGACACGACCCTGTTCGCCTGGACGTTTGCCGGCGGCAACGGCTTCTCGGGAACGATCTCCGTGGAAGACCCGCTGTCGAGCGGCCGTCGCATCAACCCGAGCACGAACTTCTTCGATCTTAATGCTGAGCCGGACGACCTGTCAGTCGGCGCTCTCGACAATTATGAAGGTCAGGAAGCTCCGGATCTTGTCGCCAACATCCGCGTCGACCAGGGCTGGGGTTCCGCTCAGATCATGGGTATGGTCGGCCAGATCCACGACAAGCAAGGGTTCGACGACCGCCGACTTGAACGGGACGACGCACCGGATATCTTCTTCCGGGGCGAAGGCGACGAGGATGGTGACGCGCTTCGCTGGGCTGTCGGCGCGGGTCTGAACGCGAACCTGCCCTTCTTCGGTCTGGGCTTCAACTCCCAGGTCAGCTACTCCGAGGGCGCGGTGGGTTACGTCAGCGGTGATCCGATCTCGAGAGGCTACTTCGGTGGTTTGAATTCCGGCGACTTCATTGGGCCGGATGCCGACGAGACCCTGACCACAGCCTGGAGCGCCCGCGCCGGCATTTCGGGTGATTTCACGGAAACCTGGGGCTTCCTGATCGACGGGTCCTATACCGAGATCGACACGCACAGTGACCGGATTAATGGTCGGCGTCGTGTAGTGGGCGGCGAAGGCGCCAGAGAGAATGTTGGGGTCGAGATCGACGGCCTTGACTACGACATGTGGGGGGTCGTCGGCACTGTCACCTACACGCCTGTCTCGGGCCTGCTGTTCGGCTGGGAAGTCGGCTACAACCGGCTCGACATCGACGAGCAGGACGGCGAGAACACGGCCGAACTCCTCGGCACCGACGACGATCAGGATGTCATCGGAGCGATGTTCCGGGTCCAGCGCGACTTCTAGGGTTTAGCCCGTCAAGATCGAAAGCCCGGCTTCGGCCGGGCTTTTTTCGTTCAGCGGCCCACGATATTTCCGGACCGCTCGATACCTGACAGCCCGGCCGCTAGCAGCGCCTCGCGAAGGCCAGGATGACCTCTAGCGTCGCCGCGTCACGCAGCAGGGGCGGGTGGCCTTGTCCCGTGACGGTCAGCTGCTCGAAATCCGGATGCCGCGCCGCCATTTCGCGCAAGGTCGGCGCGCTCAAAATATCGGAGAACTCGCCTCTGATCGCCAGGACGGGGACGCTGGCGAGGCTTTCGAATTGCGGCCACAGAGCCGGGGTCTGCTCCGCGGGATCGCCGCCGCTGAAGGATCGGGCGAGGTTCGGGTCGTATTGCGGCTCCAGCGCGCCAGCCTCGGTCGGCGCGAAATAGGCTTCGGCGAAAGCGCGCCAGTCCGCGTCGGTCAGCGCGGGAAACCGGGCGCCGGCGCTCTCGCGAACCAGCGCCACCGCCGCGTCCCAAGTGCTCACGCTTCGCTTCGTCGTGAGATATGTCTTGATTCGCGCCAGCCCGGCCGATTCGATGACCGGGCCGATGTCGTTCAGGACAACGCCTGCGATCAGCCCCGGCCTTAGCGCGCCGAGGAGCATGGCGATGATGCCGCCGCGCGAGGTCCCGACGAGCACCGATTCCTTGATGCCGAGCATCGCCGCGGCCGCCATCACGTCCTGCGCTTCGATGAGCGGCGTATAGTTCCGCCAGTCGGGATCGGCTTCCGACAGTCCGCGGCCGCGACAATCAAGCGCCACGACCTTTCGTGGCTCGATCGGGTGGCGGGAGAAGAATTCGCCGAGCCGCAGAAAATCGCGGGAGTTCCGCGACAGGCCGGGAAGGCAGAGGAGCGGCGGGCGTTCCGCCCCGGCCGCGTCGAAAACCCGCGCCGCGAGACGAAGGCCATCCTGGGAGCGATGGAAGACGATCCGCCCGGTGGCGCTGGCATCGGATTCCGAGGGGTTCGTGTCCATTTCAAAACTCCTCTCGTTCCTGAGGAGCCGCGTCCCGGTGCTCGGAAAGCAGCCGGCGCAGGTCGGCTCACCCTTAACCTCCCCCTTGCTGGGAGGTCGAGCGGCGCCGCAGGCGTCGTCCGGGTGGGGGTAGCGCGCCAGCGTTGCCGCCGTAGGCGGCGGCTCGCGGAGCACGCGAGCGAGCCTATCGCGCCGCGTGTGACCCAAGCGTCTGCGCTGCGATCTTGCGGTTCACCCCCGCCCGGAGCGGCTGCGCCGCTCTCGACCTCCTCTCAAGGGGGAGGTTGGGGCTCACCTTCATGCCCGATCCCCGGTTCCCAAAAAGATGTGTGAATGCCGTAGCTCGAGGGGAGAGGGGTGTCGCGCAGCCGAGTGGCGGACGAACCGAATCAGCCTTGCGGCCCGCCGCGGACCAAATCCTCCGACAAGGACAGCGGGTAGCCGATTCGCGAGCGGTAGACCTGCAGGTTCTCCATGACCTTCTGGACGTAGTTTCGCGTCTCGTCGAAGGGGATGCGTTCGATCCAGTCCACCGGGTCGACCGCGCCGCCGCGCGGGTCGCCATTGCTCTTGATCCATTGGAGCGCCCGTCCGGGGCCGGCATTGTAGCCGACGAAAGTGAGCACGTAGGAGCTGTCGAGGCGGTCGAGGAGTTCGTCGAGATAATGCGCGCCGAGCGTGGCGTTGTAATGCGGGTCGCTGGTCAGGCGCTGTACGGAGAACGGCAGCCGGGCGTTCCGGGCGGTGGCCTTGGCCGTGGCCGGCATGAGCTGCATGAGCCCGCGCGCGCCGACATGGCTGGTGGCCTGGGCGTTGAAGGCGCTCTCCTGGCGCACGACGGCGTAGACGAGGGCGCGATCGACTTCGCCCGGCAATTTGAGCCGGGGCGGAACGCCGATGAACGGGGCCGGGAGCGAGGCGACGCGCAGCCCGCGCTGCTCGGCGATCGTTGCGGCGGTGATGCCGGCGTTCTGCTGGCCGATCCGCCGCGCCAGCCCGGTGAGGAGCGCGATCTCGCCGGGCGCCTCGATCGTCTCGGCCAGCGCCCGGAAGAACGGGAAGGCGCGCTCCTCGTAGCCGGCCGAAGCGAGCAGCCTGATCGCCTTGACGCCGTCGCGCTCGGCGAAGCGCAGACGGTCCAGGGCGGAGGGCGCCGGCATTCGTTCCACCCCGGTGGTGACGAAGCCGAGCTTCTCGCGGGCCAGCTGGCCGTAGAAGGCGCCGCCGAATCGGGCGGCCTCGCCATAGGCGAGGCGGGCCGCCGCATCCTCGTCTTTCGCCTCATAGGTCCGGCCGAGCCAATAAGAGGCTCGCGCCCGTGTCCGCGCCAGGGTGGCCAGGCTGAGCAGCGCGCGGAAATGCGGCTCCGCCCGTTCGGGGTCGTCCAGGAAGCGAAGCGCGTACCAGCCGGCGTGGAAGGCGGCCTCGGTGCGGGCGGCGTCGCCTTTGGGCCGCCCGGTCGCGGCGACCCGATAGGCGAGGTCGGGCGTGCCGCGATCGAGCAGCGAGCGGGACAGATCGCGCCGCTCGTCCCACCACGCATCGGCGTTGCCGGCAAGCTCCGCGTCCGGCTTGGTCTGCAAGATCAGGCGCGCGGCTTCCAACGGCTGATCGGCGCGGCGAAGCCGCCGGATCTCGGCGAAGACGTAAAGCGGATCGCCGAAGAATTTCGGAGCCAGGGCGCGCAGCGCCCGCGGCCCTTCCGCCTGGCGGTCGAGCACGGCGATAACGGCGCGGGCAAGCCTGGCGTAATCCGGCCCGAGGAATTCGGCCTGGGCCACGGCGTCGGCCGTGGCGCCGTCGAGCACCAGCCGGCGGAACCGGTAGACATGGTCCTCCCGCCTCAGGCTGGCGCCGAAGCGGGCGAGCAGCGAAGCGGACTGGTTCGCGGCCAGCGTCCCCTCGCGCCACAGCTCGCGGACGAGCGCGTCCGCCTCCTCCCGCCGCGAGCCGGAGCGCAGCGCGGCGGCGAACGTGAGCTTGCCGCCGACCGTGCGCGGCGGGGTGAGGCTGTAGAACGTCAGCACCGCTTCGGGATCGGGGGCCAGCGCATGAAAGGCCTGCTCGGCGCGCAGGTTGAGCCGCTCCGGCTCCGGCCAGCCGGCATGGCTCTCCAGGAGCCGGATCACCTCCCGCGCGGTGAGGTCGGACTTGGAATTGCGCGCCACCATCCAGTCGATCAGCGTCTTGACCAGCGGATCGCCATGCTCGGCCGCCAGCTGGCGCGCTTCGATGAAACGCTCCTCGTTCACCGCGTCGAGCGCCGCCTTGAGCGGCAGATCGGGCTTGAAGCCGAAGAACTGCTTCTCCAGCCGTTCCGCCGCTTCTAATCCGGCCTCAGCGGGCCGGGGGCGGGGCAGCCTGCCGATCAAAACCTGCTGCTGAACGATTGATTCGTCGACGCCGGATGGGGCGCTCGGAACGGAGATGAAGGGAATCGCCTCGCTTGGCCCGGCAGGCGGCATCGGCGTTGGACCGGCAAGGATGCCCTGAGCGGCGGCCGGGATCGCCGACCCGGCCGTATCGCTTGCTCCCGCCGGTTGCGTAAAAACCGCCGCCACCGATGCTTGTAGCGGGGCTGCCACCTGGGCCGCGTCCGCCGATAGCGTAGCGGCCGCATCTACGGACGGCGCAACGGTTGCCTCCTTGACGGATTTGGCGCCGGGCCGGGGTCGCGGCAGCCGGGCGGCGGCCTCCAGCTCATCCGGCATGGCGGTCTGCATGATGCCGGCCGCA
>JACCSN010000634.1 GCA_013812985.1 Hyphomicrobiales bacterium
GTTTGCGCAGGGTGCCGGCGCCGGCGGAGGTGGCAGGCCTCGTCGAGCCGCTGCTCGCCCACTCGCTTCAGGTAAGCTCCCTGGTCCTGGATCGGCAGGTGCATCATCCTTCTGATCGTCTGCTTGACCTGCCGGAGCTTGCCACAAAGCCTCTCGTCGAGGCGTTCGAGCCGAGGCTGCTCGACAAGCTCGCCCTCGTCAGCCAGAAGAGCAAGCTCGCCGAGGCGATCCGCTACGCGCGCTCCCGCTGGGCAGGGTTGAGCCTGTTCGTTGAGGACGGCCGGGTCGAGATCGACTCCCACGCCGTCGAGCGCTCCATCCGCCCGCTCGCGCTCACGCGCAAGAATGCGCTTTCGCCGGATCGGACGGCGGCGCCGAGCACTGGGCGGTCGTCGCCTTGCTCATCGAGACCTGCAAGCTGATCGGCGTCGAGCCGCAGCATACCTCGCCGACGTGATCACCCCCATCGTCGCCGGCCACTTCAACGGTTGCCTCGACGAACTCCTGCCCTGGGCTTATCCTGCCACCACAGCCCTTCAAGACGTGGCCTGAGAACAGCGCTTACGACTCAAAAGCTGGGTTTTAACGGTGGTTGTACTCGGTTCGTTCCGCGCCTCCGCCGCGTCGGATGGTGGAACCGGCCTCGGCAGCGAAGGACTCGGGTACAAAACGTTGTGGAACTTAATCTTAAGCCTGCGAGAGGAATGCCACGGTCGAGCGAGCCGCCCTCCCGTTGCTCTCGTTCGTAAGGGCGACCGACACCTCCGCCCGATTGCCCGGTTAGCGTTGTGGTTTGCTCGGCTACTTTGCCGTCCTTTGTAGACAAGGAGCGCATTATTCGCATGCCGTCGGGAACCCTTGTTGTTCATCCGAATCGCTGCCCTGAACAAATAACGCGCCTTGTAGGAAATCGAGAACATTGGCTGCCAACGGATCGCGAGGATCGCCGAGGTCGAGGAGAAATTGCCCATGGCGCTTGTCGTATTCGGTGAGCATCGCCTCTTCTCCGCTCTCGCCCAGCGCTTGCGCCAGACGGCACGCTTGCCATTCCGTGTCGGGGCGATCAAGGCCGTAGGCAATCAAAACGGGCGGCAGCTTCGCCCCAGCCAGGATCCTGGCGACAGGCGACAACTCCGCCCATCCGGCGGGATCCTCGCCGAAGGCACGGAGCAGACCCCTGTTACGCGGGATGCCGTTTTCGACATCGAAGGCCACGCCGTCCAGGAGCACCAGCGCGCGCAGCCATTCCGGCGGCACCCCTGCCGTTCTGAGCGCATCGGGATGCGAGGCAATGAGAGCCGTCAGATGCCCCCCGGCTGAGTGTCCCATCAGCCCCAAACGGGTTGCGTCTATGTTGTAAATCTCGGCATTCTCCAGGAGGAAGCCAATCGCGTCGGTGATGTCGGCGACCATGTCTGTGACGGTTGCCTCAGGGAGAAGGCGGTAGTTCACCGAAGCGAACACATATCCATCGGCGGTGAAGGTGTGGGCGACCTTCCGGCCCACCCCCTTATCGCCCTGGCGCCACCCGCCGCCATGGACAAAGACGACCAGCGGTGCCGGCGGGCCGGAAGGGAGGTAGACGTCCAGGGTCCGCGCCGTCGAAGCCTGGCCCGCGGCCGTCTCTCCGGACAGGCTGTAGGGAACGTCCAGAAAGCTCGCTTCCCCGGCCAAGGGAGGAGTGACGCCCACATATACGACCGCCAAAAAACTGATGACGATGTGCTGAAAGTGTTTCATGGAGTTCCCGAGGGGTTCCGAAAGTTTGGCCGCCCCGGAGGCGGCTTGGTCGAGGAGGCCGGCGGGCCATATCCGGGCCGGTCGGCTCGAGCAAGCGACGCGTCAGGAGCAAATCCACTCGATGCCTGAAGCATATTTCCGAGCGCTGCAAGAGGGCGCGGAACGCACGCCTGACCGCCTCTTCTTCCGACTCCACGGGGTAGATGCCGGCGTTTTCACCTTCGCTCGGATGCTGCAGTCGATCGAAGCGGGCGCGGCGAGCCTTGCCGCCCGACACGTCGAGCCAGGAGATATCGTCCTCATCTTCGCGCAGCACAGCCTCGGCATGCTGCAAGCGTTCTTCGGGGCTCAGCGGCTGCTGGCTGTTCCCGCCTTCCTGCCGCCGCCAACGAGCCGCCAGCCCCTCAGCGGGTGGGTGGAAGGTCATCGCGCCCTCATCGCTCGCATCGATCCGGCTCTCATCGTGTGCGAAGACCGGTTCTTGCCCCATATCCGCGAACTCGGCGATGTCGAGACGGTCACCACGTCCGATCTCGAAGCGTTCAGCGGCGACCGCGGCGCGCTCCCGACCCTGCAAGCCGAGCCCGGCCGCATCGCTTTTCTGCAGCATTCCTCCGGCACGACGGGCCTCAAGAAGGGGGTGACGGTCACCTACGGTCAGCTGGCCGCGCAGCTCCGGGGCTATTCCCGCGCGCTCGGGATCGATCCGGAGCAGGATTGCATCGTCTCCTGGCTCCCGCTCTATCACGACATGGGGTTGATCGCCGCGACCTTGTTGCCGTTCAGGCTCGGAGTGCCGGTCGATATTATCGAAACCTTCGAATGGTTGGCGCAGCCGGCGCGCTACATTGACCTCCTGAGGGCGCGCCCGCGCTCGTTCTCCTGGTTGCCGAACTTCGCCCTGACTTTCCTGGCGCAGCGCGTCGACCCGCCTCCGCCCGAAGCCCTGGCTCATGTACGCGCGATCATCAACTGCTCGGAGCCATGCAAGGCCGACGCCATGAACGCTTTCATCGAGCGCTTTTCGCCTGCTGGCCTGCCGTCGGATGCGGTGCAAGTCTGCTATGCGATGGCCGAGTATGTCTTTGCCGTGACCCAGACGGAGACGGGCAAAGCGCCGCACGTGCTTTCGGTCAAGTCCGACCCGCTGGAGGCGCGCCAGGAGGTCGAACTGGCCGACGGCGAATCGCGGGACCGCCAGCAGCGATTCGTCTCCGTCGGCCGGCCCATCCAGGATACGGAGATCCGCATCGGCGACGCCGAAGCATCGGTGGAAAATCGTGTGGGCGAGATCCGAGTGAGGGGCTCGTCGGCCTGCAGCGGCTATTACGCCAATCCCGAAATGACCCAGAATAAATTCAAGGACGGCTGGTATCACACGGGTGACCTCGGCTTCGTTCACAACGGCGAGCTGTACGTCACGGGCCGGTCCGATGACCTCATCATCATCCGGGGCCGGAACATCTATGCGCACGATCTGGAGGCACTTGTTAGCGAGGTCGAGAACGTAAAACGCGGCCGAACCGTGGCGTTCGGCATCTTCGACGACGTTCTCGGCACGGAGAAACTGATTATCGCGGCCGAGCTCAACCATCCGAACCTCCCCCTACCCGCCTCTCGGCTCATCCGCAGTCGCGTTCTGGAGGTCTATGGCGTATCACCGGCCGATATTGTCGTGACCGGGCCGGACACACTTATCAAGACGACCAGCGGGAAAATGTCCCGTTCGGAAAATCAAAAGCGGTATGTCGCCGGCACGCTGGAGCGCTGGGACGCCTCCGGCAGGGAGACCAACGATGAACGTGCGCGAAGCGGTTGAAGATGCCATGCGGCAGGTTTTCCCCAGCTTCACCGGCCCTGTCCCGAACGAGCTCAGCGCCGCCGATGTCCCCGGCTGGGATTCCTTTGCGCATGTCCGGCTCATGTTCGAGATCGAGAGCCGGCTGGGCTGCGAGATTGACGTGACGCAAACCTATGAGTTCCAGGATGTGGGCGAGCTGATGACTCACCTTGCGGGGCTGAAGCATGGCTAAGCCGCTCATCATTTTCGACGGAAACTGCCAGGCCCAGCACCTGGCCGCGATCTTCGCGGGCAGCGGCCTCGCGGATACGAGGCACGTCGGCAAGAATTTTGGATTCGTCCCGGCTTACAATGGCGTCGGTTGCCGGATCATCGAGCCCGAAGCGGTGCTTCCTCTCGTGGAGGCTGCGCGGGCCAACGGGCAGAAAATCATCCAGGTCTCCCAGAGTTCGCCCTTCCAGCAGAAATTTGCCGGGCCGGTCATCGATCATGTCGACCACCGCGCCTTCGTCCCAGAGTTCCGCTTCTTCTCAATGGCGCCAAAGCAGTTCGAGGAGTTTTTCAAAATCAAGGCGCCGTCCATTCAGCGGCTCTTTGACATGGATTTGAAGAACGGAGCCATCGCTCAAAAAAAATCAGGATTCGGCGTGGATGTAGCCGGCTACATAGCGGAGAATGTGAAGAAACGGTCTTTGTTTCATTATGTAAATCATCCTAACGGAAGCATCATTTCGCTGCTGTTGAGGGGCTTAGGCGAACAGCTGAATGGGTGTGTTGACATTTCGCTGCTTAGTCGGACAGCTGAGGAGATTCAAGAGAAAGAGGGGTTGAATTTTACTAGCAGCCATCCGGTCCGATCCGAAGTCCGTAAAGAGCTGAACCTGTCCTGGGGAACATCCTACGATGTCTATAGTCGAATGATGCGATCTTTGCGGAGCAAAGACTGGCATGGATTGTTGGCTAGCCGAGATCTCTATGAGGGCTATTTTTCTGAAGACACTCAGTTTTGGGAGGCGATGGCGCAGTCACTTCGAAATGCCTCCAAAGATGTTGAGGATACCTTCTTCGCCTTCGAGCGGCTCCTCCAACTTTCGCCAGGCTACAGCGTATACTGGACGTGGTATTTCGATTTCCTGCTGAAGCAGCGCCAGCGCGACACGGCCCTTTCTGTCTACCAACGCGCGCACGAGTTCTTTGGGGACTCAAACAGCTTTAATGTGATTGCATCACAGGTGGAGAGTCGGTTGGGCAATCTGGAAAAAGCCGAAACTCACGCGTGGCGCTACTACAATGATAGCGGCAAGAACATGCGTGCTGCGTTTCCGCTCATGTCTATTCTTGCACGGCGGCAACGGGGCGACGATCTTAGCCGGATCTATCAGGCCCACATGAACGAGCCGGAGTTCAAGCGCGACCAGTTGGAAGCCTTCATGGCAAAACTGCGTCTAAAAGGCTTTGCCTGCTGACTTGGGACGCGACCCGACCCACTGGTCGGATCTCCAAGACGATGCAGGCGACAACAGGATCAAAGTGGGATTCGAAATGATAAACGCAGCAACCACGCCTGGCCTACCGCCGTCGGCCAGCTTCGTGGCCGGGGATGAAACACGCACTATTACCCTTCCCGCGCCCGGCCTCCTCAACGCCGACAGCGCCTTTCTTGTCAGTCTTCCAAAGGCCGGAAGCACCCTGTTGAACAGGATGATGGCTCATGCCGCCAAACTCGTCGGTCAGACTTTCTTCAATGCGCCCCGAGAACTGAGAAGTTTGGGGATCAAGCCGAACGACACCCCGGCGAGCCTTAGTGCGTTGTTTGTCCCGATTGGCTACATGTATGGCGGGTTCCGTGGGCTTCCGGGAGCCATTCAGTTGCCCGATTGGGCTTCCGGCCATACCGTGGTGCTCGTCCGCGACCCGCGCGATATGCTGGTGTCGCTCTATTTCTCTGTCGCCTACAGCCACAGCCCTCCCGGCACGGGCGCCGGAGACGCCTTTTATGAGCAGTTCCAAAAGGAAAGAGAGAGTGCGCAGGCATTGCCATTGGACGGGTTCGTCAAAAGGCAGGCGGCTCAGTATGTAAGCATCTACAACCAGCTACACGAAAAGCTCAAGGGCATTGATAGCAAGACTTACCGGTATGAGG